>JBCBTL010000280.1:0-4571 GCA_039818705.1 Cyanobacteria bacterium J06639_1 | reverse complement strand
GTCCCGCCGAGATGATATCCAGTATTACTACATTGCACCCAATGTATACAGTTTTGATCGCGTTTCTTGCCAAGACTTGATTCACATCGATACTCTGTGGTCAACGTACAGCCAAGATAGATCTAGCCTCGCACTCAATACTCAAACATGGAATCAGCAGATTGCAGGGATAGACTGGAAATCGAGTAGGAATCACCAGACAATCGACGCTCAGAAGGTCAATGCATTAACAGACCAAATTCGCGATCGCTACAGCCAACTCCTGAAAACAGACTACTCAGAGATATCTGAAGGTGAAATCCCTTCCGAAGCTTGGCTATTTGCTGCCACGATTGACGGCCAAGCTCCGGCACATACAATCCGAACATTCCACGAAAAAATGAGCGCGTGCTTTCAATACACGCCGTAACTCATGAATCCTCGGAGGTGTTACGACGAAGTTGGCTGCGGCAACGACTACGCGGGAGCGACCCGCACGCCCCACTGCGAGGCAAAGCAATGGAGAGAGCGATCGCCTTCACTGGCGAGATCGAACGAGGCTGATACGCGCACAGTTTTGACCTGTTTGCCGTAACGCACGGTGAATTCCCGATTGAGACTGAAACTATCGATGTGAATGCGAACGACGTTCACGAGCGCGGACACCTCGGGGAAAATAGTGCAAACGATGTGGCGCGGACGGCAGCACCCTGCCATCTCGCTAATGCCGAAGACTTTCAGCAAAGCCACTAGTCAACGAGTGAAAATTACTTGCAACAAGCTGACTTGCCGAAGTGTAGAGCGAGCATTGCAGAAAGTCAACGATCGCGAGCATTGCTGCTCAAGTTCTTGCAGAGTACGTTTTTAGAGGTCTTCTGAGCGGTTTTCAGGCGAGTCGTCTCCAGGACGAATCAGCAGAAGCCTCGGGCTTCTTGAGAATACTTGCAGACTGCGAACGAGCTTGTTAGAGTTCAGTACGGAACCCTTGTTGAAATAGAGTTGCAGCAAGGCCAGTCGTTTTGGGAGTCGTTTGTGTCTGAAGTCGCCACCCCCGTCCAAGCGTTCGAGCAAGTCGCAGAAAATCCCGTCAATCTCGGCTCTGAGGTGACGCTCCCCACATGTGAAGGACTGAATATTGCCCTCGCGACATTTCAGGGTCTGTACCTGCAATATCTGAAGCATCACTTCGTCGTGCAGGGCACTGAGTTTTTTCAACTGCACGAGTTTTTTCAAGAAAGCTACGAAGCCACGCGAGGCCACGTTCACGACTTTGGCGAGCGGCTGAACGGGTTGGGCGGCATCCCAGCAGCATCGTTCAGTAAGCTAGCCGAGCTGTGCGCGTTTACCCAGGAACTCGACGGCTGCTTCACCGCGCGCGAGATGCTCGAACACGACCTCACCGCCGAGCAAGCTGCCATTGCAGTGCTGCGATCGCAAGCCGCTCAAGCGGAAAGCCTGGGCGATCGCGCCACCCGCTACCTCTACGAGCAGGTGTTGCTTGCCACAGAAGATCGTGCCTTCCACCTCGATCATTTCTTGGCAGATGACAGCTTGACGCTGGGTCTAAATGGCAGCGCTGGGTAAATGCACGGCGGCAACCGACCGAGATTGAATGCCGCTATGTCCTGTTTGAAGTCGTTCGCGTTGGTTACGTGCAGTTAGCTCCGCTAGAGGATGCGCCAGATGGAGTGTTTCGATCGAGATTTAAGCCGTCACCTCGTGCGCAGTGCCTATCGCGATCGCTGGCGGATTCGCCGTCGCCTCGAAGAACTGTCGATCGACGTGGACTTTGCCTCAAACGGTCATTTGGAAGTAGAGGTGCGCGATGGCGTGGATGCCGTTCAGCTCCGCAGCGTGGTCAAACAGTTCCAAGCGCCGCGTGCCGAGCTGGTGGACTGGTTGGAGACCTGTTGGCATGTTGCAAGTTAAATCTGCGATCGCCGAGTTCGCTCCCGCGACTCGACCCGCGATCGCCATGGGTTTGCCCGTCGTCAGCGTGCGCCACAGCCCGCAAACGGGGTGGTCGGACTGGTTCGTTGGCAACGCAGAGCAAGAGTTTCGCTATTGCCGCAGCGCGATCGACGCAACCGCCAAAGTAGCCATTCATTACCTTCCATCTGATTGCGAGGCAATCGCTAAACTGCGCCGCGCGCCAGAGGGCGTACCGGCTAGACTGTGGCAAACTTTGCTCAAAGAAGTGCGATCGCGACAGAGTCGGCGCTAGATCTTCGGTTGTCTTGGGTGAGTTCGGTCGTGGGTTCCAAGATTAAAATGCCGTTCGTTGCCACGGGACGACTGCTGGAATACGTCGCGAAAGATGACGTGAAGGTGAAGGGCTTTTATTTAGAAACAGCGACGGATACGCACTACATCAAGCTAGCCAAGCTGCTGAGGCAGGTCATGCCCGCCGCGATCGCCCCCGGCACTGAGATCGAAGTGAAAGGAGAGCAGTGTATCGACGGCAAAAAGGAACGTCAAAGCTGAAAGCCCTCATTCTCAAGCCACAGTCTGTTGCCGATCCTGTCCTCGTGAGTTCGGCGATCGCTCCAGTCGCCGCACCCCCAACGGCAGCGATCGCGTCTGCTGCGCCGGAAGCGAAGCCTAAAAAGCAAAAGATTTTAGTCTGTCAGAAGTCGAGCTGTTGCAAGCGCGGCGCGCGCAAAGTGTGGGATGCCCTCGCCACGGCTCTGGACGAGGCCGACCTCAGCGACCGCGTTCAGCTCAAATCAATTGGGTGTATTGACAAGTGCAAGCAGGGGGGCGAACGTGATTTTCAACCCCGGCAAACACCGCTTCAGCAAAGTGCGCCCCGCCGTCGCCGCCGACCTCGTGAGAGAACATTTAGGCGATCGCTAAACACAATTCGTCGACGCGATTGTTGGCTTTCTTCTTACAAGGCATGAGGCGATCTCCTTGCGTTTTGGGATTCTAGACCGCTTACACAAAATTCCGATCGGTCCCGAAAATAGAATCAGACATTATGTAAGAAATGCATGACATCGCCTTCGCAAACGACGTACTCTTTTCCTTCACTTCGTAGCAAACCCTTTACTTTTGCTCCAGGAATTGAGCCTGTTTCAACTAGATCTCCGTAGGCGACAGTTTCAGCTCTAATGAAGCCGCGCTCGAAATCAGAATGGATAACGCCAGCAGCCTGGGGAGCGGTGGCACCGATGGGAATTGTCCAGGCGCGTGTTTCTTGAGGGCCAGTGGTGAAATAGGTTTGCAGGCCTAAAAGTTCATAGGTAGCGCGGATGAGGGTTTTCAATCCACCCTCTTTCACTCCTAATGAGTCGAGGTAATCTTGACGTTCGGCTTCATCGAGTTCGATCAGTTCAGCTTCGACTTGAGCCGATACGGTGACGGCAGCAGCAGACTCGCTTTGCGCTAATGTTTTGACTTGCTCGACCCAATCGTTGCCGCTAGCTAAGTCGGCTTCGGCCACATTAGCGACGTAGATGATGGGTTTGCGGGTGAGCAGGCCGAGGGAGCGAATTAAAACTTCCTCGTCGTCAGATAACTCCACCGATCGCGCTGGCTTCCCATTATCCAAAGCCTCTTGCAATTTGCCGAGAGCTTCCTGTTCGACTTTGGCTTCTTTGTTGCCGCTTTTAGCTTGCTTGCGAATGCGATCGCTTCGACGCTCCAACTGAGCCAAGTCAGATAAAGCCAACTCCAGATTAATGACTTCAATATCGCGTAGCGGATCGACCGAACCATCAACGTGAACGATGTCGGGGTCGTCGAAGCAGCGGACGACGTGAGCGATCGCGTCCACTTGGCGAATGTTGGCGAGAAACTGGTTGCCTAAGCCTTGGCCTTGGCTAGCTCCTTTGACCAATCCAGCGATGTCTACGAACTCGATGCGGCTGGGCACGATCGCTTTCGACGAGCTGATGTCGGCCAGCACTTGTAAGCGCGGGTCGGGAACTGACACTAGGCCGGTGTTGGGTTCGATGGTGCAAAAGGGGAAGTTGGCGGCTTCAGCCTTCGCGTTTTCGCACAGGGCATTGAAGAGGGTCGATTTCCCAACGTTGGGAAGTCCGACGATACCAGTTCGCAACATCGCTTAACAACTTGAAAAAGACCTCTCTGAGATTAGCATTGGCGGGGACTCGCCCTGACGGCAGGTTACTTTCGCAGTGGGTGTAGGCTAGGACTTGAAGCGCTGGAGAGAGCGAGTGAGTCGCGATCGCGAGCTGTTGCAGCAAGAGCTAGACAGTATCTACTTAGATTTATCCAATCGATGCTGTTCGATGGACGACGACGAATTTGACGAACTCGATTGCCGCCGTCAGGAATTGGAAACTCAGATCGCCCAGTTGCCGGAGCATTCGACAGGAGAAGTAATTCCGGCTATGCGGGACGAACTGTTTTGGGATGATGAAGAGTAAACGGGGTGAGAAGGCGATCGCGAGATGCAAGCCATTATTTTTATCGGTATTCAGGCCAGCGGTAAATCCACCTTTTTCGCGCAGAAGTTTGCAGATACTCACGTCCGCATCAACTTGGATATGTTGAAAACTAGGCATCGTGAAAAATGCTTGTTAGAAACGTGCTTAGAAATCGGACAGCCTTTCGTGGTAGACAAC
>JBCBTL010000279.1:0-4574 GCA_039818705.1 Cyanobacteria bacterium J06639_1 | reverse complement strand
CGCGAAACGCAAAGCAATGTTAAGCGTTGACCCCAGAGCGCTATAATGTGCGAGATGCTGACTTTCCGCGCACGAACGTGTGGATTCAAGCGGTTGAACGCCAACCCGCTGTTAGCGCTGCATTACTGCTGGTGAAATAGGTTGAGGGGTTTGCTTGCGAGCAGACTTTTTGCAGTACGTGAAGCGCGTCTGACACAGACGTTCGGTAGAGATGGCTGAGTGAAGCGATCGCTACTGATGGGTGAAGCTAGTTTTTCTGCGAATTGGGGAAGCTCAGCGTCTCGGATGAGGGAAGTACGGTCTGCCGGATGGCGGCGGAGTACGACAGCCAATCCCAGGCACTTGAGGAATGTAATGTCAAAGCAAATTATCATTGCCGAGCAGCATCGGATTGCTGCGGTGTTTGCCGAAGATCAAATTCAAGAATTGGTCGTTGCCAGTGGAACCCACCAGGTGGGGGACGTTCACCTCGGCATTATTGAAAACGTGTTGCCCAGCATCGACGCGGCATTCGTCAACATCGGCAATCCCGAGCGCAATGGGTTCATTCACGTTTCCGATCTAGGTCAGGCACGCCTGAAGCGCAACAGCGCCTCCATCACTGAGCTGGTGGCACCGCAGCAGAAAGTGCTGGTGCAGGTGATGAAAGAGCCGACGGGGAATAAAGGCCCCCGTTTGACGGGTAAGCTCTCATTTCCGGGTCGCCATCTCGTCTTGGTGCCTCACGGTCGCGGCGTTCATTTGTCGTCTCGCATTCGCGAGGAAGAAGAGCGCAATCGCCTCAAAGCTTTGGCGATTCTGATCAAGCCCGCTCAGACGGGTATCGTCGTGCGAACTGAGGCAGACGGCGCGTCGGAAGACAGCATCATTGAAGATCTCGATCGCCTTAACGCCAAGTGGGAGCGCATCAGAGACAAGCAGGAGTCCTCCCGCGCGCCAGCGCTCCTCCAGCGGGACGAAGACTTCATTCAGCGCGTGCTTCGAGATGCGTTTTCGTCGTCTGACGTGAATCGCATTGTGGCGGATACGGATAGCGGCGCGCAGCGGGTGCGGCAGTTTTTGCAGCATTGGAATGAAGGGCAAATTCCGCAGGGCGTGGCGATCGGGGTGCATCGCGAAGCCAAATCAATTCTGGAATATTTCCGCGTCAATGCCGCCATCAAGCAAGCCCTGCGTCCGCGCGTGGATTTGCCTTCCGGGGGCTACATCATCATCGAACCCACCGAAGCGCTGACGGTCGTAGACGTGAACTCGGGATCGTTTACGCGATCGGCCACCTCCCGCGAAACGGTGCTGTGGACGAACTGCGAGGCCGCGACTGAAATCGCTCGCCAGCTCCGCCTGCGCAACATCGCCGGGGTGATCGTGGTGGACTTCATCGATATGGATTCTCGCCGCGACCAGCTTCAGGTGTTGGAGCATTTCCAGAAGGCATTGCGATCGGATAAGGCTCGCCCGCAAATCGCGCAGCTCTCTGAATTAGGACTGGTGGAGCTAACCCGCAAACGTCAGGGGCAGAGCATTTACGAAGTGTTCGGTCGGCCTTGTCCCACCTGTGAGGGGTTAGGAGTGCTGGCGCATTTACCCGGTGCAAGTCCGGAAGAGGGCGAGAGCGTCGCAGCGACCGTGGTTTCCCGCAATGGTGGGTCTTCTTCCTCTTCTTCTGCCACCGAAACGCCATCGAGCCGGAGCAGCGATCGCGATCGTCCCAGCAGTCGGCGCAAGCGCAACTACAGCGGCAGTCGGCGTTTCAACGGAGCTTCCGACAGCCGCTCGACCTCGGCACCTCCCCCTCCCGTTCAAAAAGACACCGAACGACCGAAACCTGCCCCCGCACCAGTCGAGAAACCTGCCGCGATCGCCCTCGACACCGAAATTCCCGATCAGCCGCCGCCAGCGGACGCTCCTGCGTCGTCGGTGGCGGTCGAGATGACCCCTTTGCAGCAGCAGGTTTATTCCGAGATGGGCTTGTCGCCGCAACTGCTGGTGGATAAATCGGTGAAAGTCGGTCGCAACACGACGATTAACGTGGTGTTACCCGGCGAACAGCCTCCCCAAGTGGAACCGAGCAGGCCCGCTGGCAAGATATCGGCGGCGGATCGCCGAGCGATGCGGCGTGCGAACAGTCCGGCGCGACGACGCACGCAGCCCGGCGTGATCGATCTCAGCCAAACGGATGTCAAATCTGCGGATGAGGAGGAGCAGCCCGACGAGACTGCGAATGTCAGTCAGCCCCCTCCAGCGACCGAGGCTAAGCCGGTCAAAAAGGCTGAGGTCGAGACTGATGCTCCGGCTGAGGCTGACGCTCCGGCGATCGCTGCTGAATCTGACGCGCCGAGTGCGGAGAGCATTACCAAAACTCAAAAGTCTCCCGCAGCCTCACGACGGCGGCGATCGCGATCGTCATAGCTCGGGCGCGGAGGACTGAAACGATGGCAGTTTCGTTCGTGCGGCAAGTTCTAAAGCGATCGCTGGCGTTCTGTTTGCTCTGCTTGCTCTGTTTTACGAGCGTGACGGGCTGCGGGCAGGTGGCGGGAGAAGGCGATCGCCCCTATCTACTGGCTTCTGCCATCGGCGATCCGCGAACGCTGAATTATTACCTCTCGCAGGAGTCCAGCAGCCGCGACGTGCTGGCTTACACGATTGAAGGGTTGACGACGCTCGACCCGGACACGCTGGAGTGGATACCGTCGCTAGCGGAATCGTGGGAGGTGTTCGATGACGGGCTGCGGATCGTGTTTACGATGCGCCCCGACTTGCGCTGGTCGGATGGCGAACCGCTGACAGCCGCAGACGTAGCGTTCACGTACAACGACATCATCTTCAACGAGGCCATTCCCACCAGCTCGCGGGACGTAATGCGCATCGGCGAGTCGGGGGAGCTGCCGGAGGTGACAATGCTCGACGATCGCCGCGTGCAGTTCGTGTTGCCGGAAGCATTCGCGCCGTTTTTCCAGATTGCAGGATCTCCAGTGATGCCCGAACACGCTCTGCGGGAGGCGGTATTGACGGAAGCGCCGAACGGTCAGCCGCAGTTTTTACAGTTGTGGGGGGTGGATACATCGGTGCGCGATGTTTTGAGTAGCGGCCCCTACGTCATTGCCGAGTACGTGCCCAATCAGCGGGTGATTTACGAGGCCAATCCGTATTACTGGAAGCAAGCGGAAGACGGGTCGCCGCTGCCGCGCATTCCCCGCATTATTTCGAGCATCGTGGCCTCGCAAGATACGCAGCTCATCCAGTTCCGCTCGGGAGATGCGGATATTTTGGACGTGCGCGGCGGCAATTTTCAACTGCTCAAGCAGGAGGAAGAAAGCGGTCGATTTACGATTTACAACTTGGGGCCGACGCTCGATAACAGTTTCATCGCGTTCAATCAGTCCAAGGGGCGCAATCCCGACACTGATGCCCCTATCGTCGATCCAATCAAAAGCGCTTGGTTTACGGATGTCACTTTTCGGCGTGCTGTGTCTCACGCCATCGATCGCCAAACTCTGATCGATAGCGTGCTGCGCGGGTTGGGCGAACCGCAAACCTCAGTCATTTCTCCGGCCAACCCGTTCCACCTCAGTCCGGCAGAAGGACTGCCCGTTTACGAACACAGTCCCGAGAAAGCGCGCCAACTTTTGCTCGACGCTGGATATCAGTACGATGCGGCGGGATTGCTGCGCGATCGCGCTGGCAATCCAGTGCGCTTTACCCTAAACACGAATGTAGGCAACGTCGTGCGCGAGGCGATCGGGGCGATCGTGAAGTCAAATTTGGCCGAGATCGGCATCACGGTGGATTTCATCCCGATTGAATTCAATACGATGGTTCGCAAAATCACGTCTTCTCGCGATTGGGATGCAGTGATGCTCAGTTTTGGCGGCGGCGGTACGGAGCCGAACAGCGGCGCGAATATTTGGCGGAGTACGGGAGCGCTCCACATGTGGAACCCGTCGGGCGTGCCAGAAGCCGAAGTGACGGAGTGGGAGCAGGAGATCGATCGCATTTTCATCCAGGGCGTGCGCGAACTCGATTTCGAGCAGCGTAAACAGCTCTACGATCGCTTCCAAGTCATCGTGCAAGAGCAGTTACCGCTGATCGGCACGGTGAATCCACTCGTGCTAGTTGCCATGCGCGATCGCCTCGAAGGAGTCGATCCGCGTCCGATTTTGGGCGATCTTTGGAACTTGGACGAACTGGCGATCGCTGAATAACTCTGTTTGCCAAAAGCACGAAGCGATCGACTGAAACTCACGGCAGTTCGTTTCCTGCGCGATCCGAGAATATTTCTGCATGTTGATTCTAGGGAGAAATGCGTGCCAGGAGACTTTCTAACGAGGATTTGTTGGGTTCGATAACGATCTTTCCATCCCGAACCGTAAGCTCGACGCGATCGCCTACACGTATCGAGACTCGCTCCAGGATCTCTTTTGGCAGGCATGAGACGGCCTCGCCATCGGTGCGTTCGCACCTTTGCGTTCTTGAAATTCAATTGTCACAGGTGGTGCAGGTTTAGCTGTGGGAAGCAAACACATTAGTTTTGAGTAGCGTGCAGCAGAAAAATCCGAAAACAACGATCGCGATCG
>JBCBTL010000278.1:0-4581 GCA_039818705.1 Cyanobacteria bacterium J06639_1 | reverse complement strand
GAAGATTTAGCGCTGTTGCGAGATGAATTGAATCTTTCAGAGACAAGCCTAGAAAACGCCATTATTCTCAGAAATGAGTTCGGCAAAAACTGGATCGTCCAGCTCCTCAACATGTCGAATGCTGACATTCAGGAATTTTGCGAACAGCGCATGGGGAACAAATCTTCGATTATGGCGCTTCAGCGAAAGCTGACCCGTTTAGACGACTTGAAATATATCAAATCGGCCTGTCCGCACAACTATATCAACCACATTTTGGAGTCGTTGGAAGCCGGAAAGCACGTCATCGTTGAATTCGGATCGCAAGCAAATCTCCTCTCGTACATGCTCGCCAGCAACGTAATCACGCGCCGCATCCACCAAGCCTATGTCTACAAAGCCGAAAAGTTTCTCCACAGCAAAGACCCCGCCGATAAACCCCGTCAGCTCGTGATTTGCATTGAGGAAGCGCACCGATTCCTCGCGCCCCAAACGGTCAAACAAACGATTTACGGCACGATCGCCCGCGAAATGCGCAAATATTTCGTCACGCTGCTGGTGGTCGATCAGCGTCCGTCCGGCATCGATAGCGAAGTCATGTCGCAAGTCGGCACCCGCATCACGGCGCTGCTGAACGACGACAAAGATATCGATGCCGTGTTCACCGGAGTGTCTGGCGGTCAGAACTTGAAAACCGTGCTGGCAAAGCTGGACACGAAGCAGCAAGCCCTCGTCCTCGGTCACGCCGTTCCCATGCCCGTGGTCGTGCAAACACGCGCCTACGACGAAACCTTCTACAGCGAAATTGGCGAACCGGACTGGACGGACGCTTCTGATGAAGAGGTTTTGGCGGCGGCTGAGTTGGCAAAAGCAGATTTAGGACTTTAAGAGCGTTCTCGTTTCCACTTAGCTAAAACCGCGAGCGGGGACGAGGCGATAACTCAGGGCATCCAGTCTGAGGCGATCGCGAGCATTCCGGCAGCGAGCGGGTCGAACCCTTGAGGGAAGAGGGTGTTCGCGTCGTAGTAAGCACCTTCGAGCTGCGATCGCCAGAGGTGCTTGCTGCGCAGGTCGGCACCAGCCAAAATCGCGCGCCGAAAACTGGTGCCGCGCAAGTGAGCTTGCGAAAGGTCGGCTTTCCAGAGAATGGCTTCGTCGAGAATGGCGTGATGCATGAGAGCCTGCCGCAAACAGGCTCCGCTCAAGTCGGCTCGGATGAAGGTCGTGTTGCGCAGGTCAGCCCCTCGGAGGTTGGCCTTCACCAATACCGCTCGCGCGAGCAGCTTGTGTTCTAAATTGCCACCCACGCCATCCAACTGAGAAAAATCTCGGTGGCCCGATGCGTAAAGTGAGGCGATCGCCCCGAGGTCGAGGGGACAGGATGTATCAGACACAGAAATCATGAAATTAGCCTCTATCGCTACATCAACGAGCGCGTTGCTCGAAACGAAGCGTAGATCGAGAACGTGACAAACCCGAGACACGTTTGCCTGACGTCAATTAGCCAATTGAAAAGTCTGCACCGACGATGTCGCGCGCGAGGCCGAACTGGTTCCCCTCGAAGAAAAGAGAGGTGTCGAACAAGCCGCTGGTATTCCCACCACTGCTAGAGGGCGTGTAGCTGAAAATATCCTCATCGAAGCCCGAGATTCCCGGCACTGAGAAATTGCCATTGGTAGAGAATTGCAACCGTCCGTTCTGGAAGCCCGCTGCATCTACGTCTTCTCCGCTGGCCGTTAAGCCAACGTCACTGCCGTCGAACTCCAGCGCTAGAGAACCGCTGATGGGGTCGTAACGGACGAGGTCTTCATCTTTAGTGCGCAGACCGTTGCCCCATCGAGCCCCTCCTACCGTGGATAAGAGGAGACTGCCGTCTGGCAACCCGGCGATCGCGTCAATATCTTCGCCATTGCTAGTCAAGCCGACCGCGTCGCCATCGAGAAACAAGTCGAACGTCCCAGCCGTCGTCCCTTCGCCCAAAGAGGTGGCGGTGAACTTGACGATATCCGAATCATCCACAGCTCCCAACCCACTTATCGTCAGCGGAGCGCCGAAAGACATGAGGATTTCCGTGCTGCTAATGATATCGAAAGCGTTAACATTAGCTCCACCCAAACCAACGTCCGATCCATCGAAGAAGAGGCCGAACGTACTGACACCGTCGAACTGAACGATGTCCTCGACATTGCCAAAACCGTTGGTGTTGCGATTGAGAGTGAACCAGAAATCTCCAAGGTCGTTGAGGTTGATGGTGATGTCTTGGCTAGCAGTCAAGCCACCTGAGTCGGTGACAGCAACCTGAAGCTCGAAAACGTTATCGCCATTCGCATCGGTAGGATTTTCAAAGTCGGGAGCGTTGAGGAAAGTCACAACACCCGTACTAACATCGATCGCGAACGCACTAGCGTCATCCCCCCCGCTGATGCTGTAGGTTAATCCCGCACCTTCAACATCGTTATCGTCTGTAGCTTGCACGTCGATCGCGAAGGTTTGATTTTCAGGAACGTTGGCGATCGGGGCACTGGTGATTGAGGGAGCGGCATTGAATTCAAAAGCACCAATATCAGTTACCGCTCCTACTGTGCGTGCCTTGCCGCGTTGGTCAGCACCGAGATTGTTAGGGTTGCTACCCGCATCTATAGCCGGAGAGGTAGACAACAAAGCAACAGTTTCGGTAGTACCGCCATTGTTTTGAAGACCACTAGGGTCGAGATTAGGATCGAGGCCGACGATGTTGCCATCGTTACCATTGACGAGGCCATTGCCGCTAACATCTTCCACCAGACTATTGCTGATGCTCAGAGTGCCGAAGGATGTTGATAGATCGGGTGCAGCAGAAGCAGTGTTATCCCCAATGATGGTACTGACAATTGATGAAGCAGAAGATCTCATGTAGATACCACCACCAGTGTCCCGAACTGCGGAGTTACTCGAAACAGTGCTGTTCTGTAGGGTGAGGGTAGAAGAACGACTGTAAATTCCGCCGCCATCGAACAAAGCAGTATTGTCAAAGACTGTACTGTTGCTAACAGTTGAATTAGAAGAAGAACGGTTATGAATCCCGCCGCCATCCTTCCTAGATAGGTTTCGAGAAATCGTACTGCCACTAATAGTTGAGGTGGAGCTTTGGTTGAACACTCCTCCTCCTCCGTCATTGGCAGTGTTGCCAGAGATCGTACTATTGCTGACTGCTGAGGTTGAGTCCACGTTGAAAATCCCGCCACCATCACTTCTGGCGGAATTACCGGAGACTGTACTGTTATTGACAGTTGAGAAAGAGCGGATGCTAAAAATCCCGCCACCATCACTCCTAATGGAGTTATTAGAAATCGTACTGTTGCTCACAGTCAGAGTAGAGTCTCGATTACGAATTCCACCTCCAGTCCCGCCGAAAGTGCCACCGCCGATTCCGTTAGCAGAGTTTCCGGAGATCGTGCTGTAACTGACAGTCGCAGTAGAGGAATTATTAAAAATTCCGCCGCCATCCCTCGCGACATTACCTGAGACAGTACTGTCGCTGATGTTTGCGATGGAGAAATCATTGAAAATTCCGCCGCCATCAAGTGTAGCGGTATTGCCTAAGACGTTGCTATTGCTGAAGGATAGTGACTCAAGATTGAGAATCCCGCCTCCATATCCCGATACACTCCCTCCCGTTATCGTCAATCCTGCTATCGAGACCGCGATCGCATTTGAGCTGTCCCCATCATCAATACGCAAGACGCGGCTAGTACTGTTGGCATCGAGTGTGATGTTGTTGCTCTCTCCATCAATCGTGACCTCGCGACTGACAAGCAACTCCGAGCCGTTTAGCGTAATAGTTTGATTGCTTAAGTTGCTGGCAAAAGTAATGTGCCCACCAGCAGATATGAATTCCAAGGCTTCGCGCAAAGAGCGATCGCCCTCGGAGAAGTCTCCATCCATTGAGTCTTCGAGTGTATCGACTACGATAGCGCTACTGCCGAACACCTCAAATGCGCCTATATCTGTGCCAGCCCCGATGGTGCGATCGGCTCCGCGCTGATCGCTTGACAGACCGTTGGGATTGCTGCCAGCGTCAATGGCGGGAGAAATTGGTAAGAGCGCGATGGTTTGGGTCGAGCCGCCGTTGTCCTGCAGGCCATTGGGGTCGAGCTGGGGGTCAAGACCGACAATGTTGTTGTAAACTCCGTTGGCAAGACCGTTGCCGCTGGCATCTTCCACCAAACTATTGCTGATGTTTAGAAAGCTAGAAGAGTTGTTTAGATCGGGGGCGGTGGAGGCTACGTTATCCCCCACGATAGTGCTAACAACTGTTGAAACAGAAGCTCCACTGAAAATCCCGCCGCCATCCAAAGCGGTATTACCCGAAACAGTACTGTTGTTGAGTGTGGCTGTGGAGGAATCCATGAAAATCCCACCGCCTCTAGAATTGGCGAAGTTGTCTGAGACGGTACTGTTGCTGAGGGTGGCTGAAGCAGAAGCATTAAAAATCCCACCGCCCCTGAAATCAGAGGAGTTGCCTGAGATATTACTATCGTTGAGTGTGGCTGTAGCAAAGGCATTATAGATTCCGCCGCCATCTTCTCCTGCAGAGTTTGCTGAAACAGTACTGTTATTGAG
>JBCBTL010000277.1:0-4590 GCA_039818705.1 Cyanobacteria bacterium J06639_1 | reverse complement strand
AGTGCCCGTACCCAAATACTTCGCCGACAAATCTCCCGATTCGCTGCGACGTAAACAGGGCAACTTGATGTAGTCCAACCCATCTGGAAGGCGGAATTCGTGGAGCATCGGCGCTCCCGAAATCAACAGAATTTTCAGATCGGGCAACGTTTTCAACAAATGCTCGCAAATCGCCAACATCCGCCGTAAATTTCCCAATCCGTAGGTGTCGTGGGAATAAACCATCAGCTTCATAGCTCGACGCTCCTGAGTGCTGAGGACGGGCGATGCCAAAGGACGATCGCCGAGTCGTCAGGAGGCGATCGCATCGCCATGCCGTCCGACAGTTCCTACTCTCGAAGTCAGCCGTGAAACCCGAATGAAACCTTTATGAATGAGTTTTCATGTTTCTGAAATCCGCTTCAGGCAAGCCCATCGCTCGTTGGGTGGAAGCTGAATCTGACGCGACCGTTGGAACAGAAAGGCTACCGTCGAGCCGCAATCTTGAGTCTGTATCCACGATCGAGTGGATCGTGAATTTGCCCTCTGAAGCCGAGTTGGAGGATCGAACCGAACGAGTGCAATTGCAGCAGGGGGAAAGAGTGTCGTATTGGAGCGAGATCGAGCGAACGAGCCGCAAGGCATCGAACAAGGAAAGCGATCGCTCGTCCGCCGCTAACTGACTTGCAAACTCGGCTCGCTTGCGGCTGACGTACTGACCCAACTCAACGCCCTCTCTCCAGCGCGACTGGAAGATCTCAGCGAGGTACTGTTGGACTTCGATCGCCTGGAATACCTTTAAGCTTGGCTGGATTCAGTAGATTGACCTGCAGGACTCACAATCCAACAATCGCCTTGAGGTTGATACGAATGAGACGCGATCGCTGGTTATCTCAGTGTGAAAAGCGATCGCCTCTCCTCACGGTCTGAAAAGCGATCGCTCTGCTACCCTACGAGCAGATTATGTCTGTGCGCTTGATGACCTCCCGGCAAGACTTCGACAATCCCTGGAAAGACATCCTCGAAGCCCACTTCCCTGCTTGCATTGCCTTCTTCTTCCCCGATATCTACGCCCGCATCGACTGGTCGCGCGGCCACGAATTTCTCACCACCGAACTCCAACAAATCTCCCGCGATGCCGAAGTGGGCAAACGCTGGGCGGATAAACTCGTCAAACTCTGGCAGCTCGATGGCGAAGAGACTTGGATTCTCTTGCATTTGGAAGTCCAAAGTCAGCCGGAGAGTGCATTTCCCGAGCGCATGTTCGTCTACTTTTATCGACTGCGCGATCGCTACCACGTCCCCATCATCAGTCTGGCGATTCTCAGCGACGAACGCCCCAACTGGCGACCACAGGAATTCGAGTTCGAGCAGTGGGGCTGCCGCGTGCGCTTCGAGTTCCCCATCGTCAAATTGTTAGACTACGAGCAGCGTTGGGAGGAGTTGGAAAGAAGCTCGAACCCGTTTGCGATGGTGGTGATGGCGCATCTGAAGGCGCAAGCCACCCGTAACGATATCGACCAACGCAAACAGTGGAAGCTGAATCTCACCCGACAGCTAGGTCAGAAGGGCTATAGTCGAGCCGAAATCGTCAGTCTGTATCGATTCATCGAGTGGATCGTGAATCTGCCGCCCGAAGCAGAGTTGGAGTATCAAACCGAGCTAGCGCAGTTACAGGAGGAGACCATGCCGTATTTGAGTGCGATTGAGCGGACAGCACAGCAGCGAGGCATCGAGCAAGGCATCGAGCAAGGCATCGAGCAAGGCATCGAGCAAGGCATCGAGCAAGGCATCGAACAAGGCATTCAGCGGGAGAGGCGATCGCTCGTCCAACGTCAACTCACTCGCAAACTTGGCGAGCTTACGGCTGACGTCCTGACCCAACTCAATGCCCTCTCTTCAACGCAACTGGAAGATCTCAGCGAAGCATTGTTGGATTTCGGTCGTCTGGAAGACCTTCAGGCTTGGCTGAATACGTCTGGTTGACTTGCCGAATTCTGAATCGAGCGATCGCCCTGCTACCCTACGAGCAGCGTTGGAACGAGTTAGAAAGCAGCTCGAACCCGTTTGCGATGGTGGTGATGGCGCATTTGAAAGCCCCATCCACCCGTAATGATATCGACCAGCGCAAACGGTGGAAGCTGAATCTGACGCGACAGTTAGGACAGAGGGGCGACAGTCGAGCCGAGATTGTCAGTTTGTATCGATTCATCTCCTCCAAGCCAAATCGAGGCTCTAGGCGAGGCCTTACTGGCATTCGAGCGCCTCGATGATTTGCAAGCATGGCTGAACCGCAATCGCACCTGACGAGTGTCAAAAGCGATCGCCTACCGAGTCAGCGGAGCGGACTCTACGGGTCGGGAGTCGCTCGCTCGCGATCGCTGCGGGAGTCGGATGAAGGTAGCGCAGCACCGCGATCGTAAATTTCGATATCCCACTGACCGGAATCGTTGTTCTCGAACGAAATAAAGCGTCCGTCGGGGCTAATGGAGGGGTTGCGGATGTCTCCGGCTAAGCTGCGGCTGATGTTTTCCGGACGGGTGCGGGCTTGGCGATCGTATAGGTATACGTCCGAGCGCCCGCTAGATGTAGACAAATACACGATGTAGCGACCGTCTGCCGAAATATCGGGATCGCTGGCCGCTAGTTCTTCGGCGTTCACGCCAGGAAGCTCGACGAGCTGATTGCGATCGCGATCGAACAAGTAGACATTCTCAGACCCTTGACGAAAAGACGAGAATGCAATGTAGCGACCATCAGCCGATAGCGACGGATCGCTGTCGGGATATAAGCTATTGAGCCCTGCATTGGACAAGCTGGCTTGGGGAGTGCGAAACGGATTTTGCGTGCAGCTCGCCGCCAACACGCTCAACGCTGCTATGCCGCCGTGGAGCAGCGATCGCCCCCACCCTTTGTTCCTGGTTGGAATCCCCGAAGCCATATCTCGTGCCTTGGCAAACTAAACCCATTGTAGTGAGCGAGTTTGCAGACTTGTCATCCTCAGATCCACAACCACTTAGCCCTGCGCCCAGTTTTCAGCCCAATCGAGCAGCTCGGTCACGGCATCTAAGCTGGGAGCTTCGCAGTAAAGTCGCAGGACGGGTTCGGTGCCGCTGGGGCGAATCATCAACCAGCTTCCGTCTGATAGGACGAATTTGCGACCGTCTTTGGTGATGCGCTCGGTGACGGTGCGACCGACTAGTTCTGTCGGTGGGGTTTCGTCCAGCGATCGCATCAGCGCCTCTTGGGTGCTTTTGTCTTTCAGATGCAAATCGCGGCGGTTGTAGAACGAGGTGTACCCCGTGCGCTCTTGCAGGTCGCGGTAGAGCGCACTCAAATCCCGCTCTGCCTCGGCAACGGCTTCAAGCAAATACAGCGCCGATAACATGCTGTCCCGCTCGGGAATGTAACCCGCGTAGCCGATGCCCCCCGATTCTTCGCCCCCCAACAAGACCGACGTACTCATCATCCGATCGGCAATGTATTTGAACCCGATCGCCGTTTCCGTGACGGGCAAATCGTACAGCGCCGCCACTTTGGCAAACAGCTCCGACCCGCTTACGGTTTTGACGACTTCTCCACTGAGGCCGCGCCGTTCGGCCAAATGCTGAATCAGCACGGGAATTAGAATTTGCGGGCTGAGAAACTTCCCTTCTCCGTCGATAGCGGCAATGCGATCGGCATCGCCATCGAAGACAACGCAGACTTTGAGAGCGGCAGGGTTAGCCGCGATCGCCGCCATCGTGTTTGCTAGTTGGGGCGGCAGCGGCTCGGGGGAGAACCCGCCAAATAAAGGATCGCGATTGCCGCGCACCTCGATAACGCGATCGCCCAACAGCCGCCGCATCCCGCCCGCCCCAGACCCGTGCAGGCAATCCACCCAAATCTTGGCCGAACTGCTGCGAATTTTCTCCAAATCCACCATCTGGCTCAGCTTTGTGCAGTACGACTCCCACGGATCGAACAGTTCGATCGGTGCGGGAGAGTCCGAAGTTACGGCAACGGGGAGTTCGGCCAGTTTCGCTTCGATGGCTCGCGTGACTTCAGGCGGAATCGAGCCGCCGAAGGCACCTTTGACTTTCACGCCCGAGTAGGTGGGTGGGTTGTGGCTGGCGGTAATCACGATCGCCCCCAGCGCTCCGCGCTGATTGGCCGCCCAGCTAAACGACGGGGTCGGAGCCGCACATTCAGACAGTTTGACCGGAATACCCGTCGCGGCGATCGCTTCAGCCGCGTGGCGAGCGAACTCTTCGGATAAAAAGCGATTGTCGTAACCGACAATTGTGCCCTCGCCCGAGTAGGTATTTGAGAGCACGTCTGCGCTGGCCTGTACCACCCGCGCCACCTGGTCGAACGTGAACGCATCGGCAATGACGGCACGCCAGCCATCCGTACCAAATTTGATCGGAGGGGCACTGGTGGGAGCCGCGATCGCTGCTGTCATGGGAGTCGAGCCACAGAAACGCCAAACAGCACCAGAATATCGCGTTTGCGATCGCTCCAAGCTGCCGAGCGGAGGCGATCGCGAACAGTCAACCGATGCCTACTGTATTTCTGGCCGCAAAGCGAACGAATCCGTTGCTTTGACTTAAGGGTTTGCTCCGTAGCAGC
>JBCBTL010000276.1:0-4617 GCA_039818705.1 Cyanobacteria bacterium J06639_1 | reverse complement strand
AACCCGGCTGCGTCTGGTCAATCAGCTCAAATCGTTGGTCGGGCAAGGGCCGATTGACGAAGCGGCGATCGAAGAAATTGAAGCCTTGCTGCTGCAAGCCGATGTCGGGATTGCCGCGACGGACTACATCGTCGAGTCGCTGCAGGAGCGCGTGCGCGATCGCGCTCTCCCCCCCGAAGAAGCCGTTGCTTATCTGAAAGACCTGCTGCGGGAAATTCTCACCGTGGGCGATCCTGCTTTCGCCCCCGAGCAAGATGCACTCAATATCTGGCTGATGGTGGGAGTCAACGGTGCGGGCAAAACAACGACCTTGGGCAAACTAGCGCATCTAGCCAATAAATCGGGTTACCGCACCTTAGTAGCCGCCGCCGATACGTTTCGAGCTGCGGCAGTCGAGCAAGTGCAAATTTGGGGCGATCGAGCGGGCGTTGAAGTGATTGCCAATCAGGGCGCCAACACCGACCCTGCTGCCGTGGTTTTCGATGCCATTTCTGCCGCCCGCGCCCGCGAAACGGAACTCCTTTTGGTCGATACTGCCGGACGATTGCAAAACAAAAAGAATTTGATGGATGAATTAGCCAAAATTCGGCGCATTGTCGAAAAAAAAGCACCCGAAGCCAATATCCAGGCGCTGTTGGTGCTAGATGCCACCTTGGGGCAGAACGGAATGCGACAGGCCGAAGTGTTTGCCGAAGCAGCCGACCTCAGCGGTGTCGTACTGACCAAGCTGGATGGCACGGCGAAAGGGGGAGTTGCGTTAGCGGTGGCAAAAGAACTGGAATTGCCCTTACGCTTCATTGGCGTGGGGGAAGGCATTGAGGATTTGCGCCCGTTTTCGACTTATGAATTCGTTGAAGCCTTGGTCAGTGAATACTGATCGCGAGTTCAGTGAATACGAATTGCGAGCCCAGAAATAACCCATCCGATACGCGTTCGTCTGGCACGTCCCATCCTTTAACCTCAGCGAAAAGCTTCTGGACTTGATGGCTTCAAGACTTGATGGCTTCCGGCGCGATCGCAATCGGGTAGGCTTGCTGGGGGAGAGAATTTCAGGGCGAGTTTCTGACAGCTCAGAGACGAGCTAAATAGACCAGCTTGGCGAGGAGGTAGCGATGAGTTTGCCTGAATTTCAAATTTGCGAGAACGACATCACGGCAGAGGTGCTGTCAGCCTACTTGGCCGAGCCGTTTTTAGCCGTCGATACAGAAGCTATGGGACTGCTGCCCCATCGCGATCGCCTCTGCACGATTCAGCTTTGCAACACCGTGGGCAATACCGTCGTCGTGCGTTTCGCCCGAGGATTAACGGAGACACCCAATCTCAAAACGCTACTCGAATCTCCGCAGGTTACGAAAATTTTTCACTACGCTCGCTTCGACATCGCCATGTTGAAGCACCACTTCGGCATTCAGACGAAGCCCCTGTTCTGCACCAAAATTGCCAGCAAGCTAGCGCGCACCTACACCGATCGCCACGGCCTCAAAGATCTCGTCATGGATTTATGCGACATCGAACTGGATAAGTCCGCCCAATCGTCCGACTGGGGAGGCGTGCAGGAACTCTCGGAAGCACAACTGCGCTATGCCGCTAACGACGTGCGCTATCTCATTCCCGTCCGCGCTCGCCTGATCCACATGCTCAAGCGGGAGGAGCGACTGCACTACGCGGAAGCCTGCTTTGACTTTCTGTCTGCCCGCGCTGAGTTAGATCTGCTTGGCTATGGCGATGTTTTGAAACATCACTGATGCTATGTGCGAGCGGCGATGACGCGAAAACGCAAAAAATCGCCGTAGAACTTGAAGTTTTATGAATCTCGATTCGGTCTCGTTCACTCTGAATTGAGTCGATTCTTTTCGATTGAGCTTCTCTGGCGTTGTCCGGTCGAGAACGTGAGTCGAGAGGTCTTTAGAAGCAATATTTCAGTGATTTTTGGCGAAATTTTTGGCGAAATAGCGATCGCAATCGCCCCACGCTCGCGACCTGAAGGGCGCGACCTCGTGTCATTTCGTATATTTCGTTACGCTTGGCGAAAGTTCTCGCGTGGATGCATTCCGCAACCGCTGCAAAAATCAGTATCTTAGTTAAATAAGCGGTCCAGCGCGAGGGGAAAGAAGCCATGCTGACAGTGTTGTGTGCGAAATCATTAGCCCGACTCAAGCATCGTCAGCGCGCTTTGGAAAAAACTCGCGATAGTGCCGTGCTTTCCCCCGATTTGAGTACGAAGGCTCTATCCTCAGCCCCAGAATTTTGGGATCGGCAGCATAAAGCCTTTGCCTATATCGACAGTCAAATTCAGCGCGTCAGGCACAGCGCCCGCTTCGCCACGGGGCTGTTAGCGTTTGCCCTCGTGGCTGACGCAGGGATCGTTCTCGCCGGGATTGGCACGGCGAACGCAATGCAGCGCTGGCAGCAGCAGCACGCGGCTCGCAAGTTGCGCCGGGTCGATCCGGTGGCCGAGCAGATGATGCTGCCGCTCCATGCCTCCGCCGCATATGGAGATCGCTCCCCTTTCGCCGAGCGCGTTCTCGACCCCGTGTACGGGCCACAGCATCGGTTGCAGCATGGTGACGCGATCGCGCAAAAGAACGCTCTGCATCAGCTCAGCGTGCTGCGCGACGACCCTCGCATTGTAGATATTTTGGCGGATGTGGCGCTCAATAATGTCGATTACAGTCGCGACGTGCGCAAGCTGGCCATCTCGCTGATGAACAAAGCCCCGGATAAGCGTACGGCCACCCTCAATCAGCTCTTGGGGGATACCGATCCGGCCATTCGCGCTCAGGCCTATGCCTCCCTCAGCATTCGCCCCAGTCAGCTGCGGGCGTATCAGCAATCGGCTCCGGGGTATTCGCAATTTCAATCCCAAACGGCAGCCAAGCCGCATCAGGTCGAGCGGCAGATCGAGCAGCAAGTCGAGCGCCAAGCCGATAGCATCGTGCGGCACCGTCAGTCCAAGCTGGCTCAGATCGACTATTGGAGACGCAACCAAGTCCGTCAGAACGTGCCGACGCTGATTACCTATTTGTCCGATCGCGATGCAGCCGTACGGGAGTCGTCCGCTCTGGCTCTGGCAGATATTCGTGACGAGCGAGCCTTGATTCCCCTGCACGCCCGTTTGAGTCGAGAGAGCGATCTGCAGGTGCGGCGAGCACTCACTCGCGCGCTCAGTCAGATGACACGCTAAGCTCAGCTCGATCGCGCAATGTTTCTGTCGTAGTCTCCACGTCTCCTCGGTTTCGTAACGAGATGTGGAGATTGGGGTGCTCTTGCGGAGTGGGTGACTTACAGTGTTGGGCAACTGTGACGACCGAAGGAGTAGAGCTGTGGACGCGATCGCCGTATGGGGCATTTTGCTATTCGCTCTGGTCATCGGAGCCGGTGGACTTGCAGGGTATTTGAAGGGTAAAAGTAAGATCTCGTTGATAAGTGGCTCGATCAGTGCGGTGCTATTGACCGTTGCCTGGTTTCTCGCTCGTCAAACTCCGGGCACGGGGCTAATGATGGCGGCAGTGATTGCACTCGGGCTCGCGGTGGTTTTCGGTATTCGTTTGATGAAAACGCGTAAGTTCATGCCGGCTGGCACGATGACGATTGCCAGCGCGATCGCCATGATGTTGTTTGTCTCGGGCATGATGTCGGCAAGTTCCTAGTTGCCCAGTAAATAGTTGCCTGATGAGTAGCGGCTACATAGGTAGCTGCTGAAAGCGTTTCACCGCCACACAAATCCCGAGGTCTAGATGTAGCGCGTGTCCGTTCCGTTAATCATCGATTGCGATCCGGGAGTGGACGACGCGATCGCGATTTGGCTCGCTCTCGCCTCGCCCGATGCGTTTGACCTGCTAGGCATCACAACGGTGGCAGGCAACGTTCCGTTGGCGTTAACGCAAGCGAACGCGCGCAAAATTTGCGAACGTGCCGGGCGGACTGACGTTCCGGTGCTGGCAGGGTGTCCCCGGCCGCTGCTGCGAGCGCTGGTTACGGCGGATGACGTTCATGGTGCGACGGGACTGGACGGATATCCGTTTCCCGAACCGCAGATGCCGCTCGTGTCGCTCCATGCGGTCGAGTGGCTCGTGTCAACGCTGTTGGCGGCAGAATCTCCCGTCACGATCGCCGCGCTCGCGCCGCTCACGAACCTAGCCGTCGCGCTGACGATGGCTCCGGAGATCGGCGATCGCATCGAGCATTTGGTTGTGATGGGAGGAGCTGAAGGGGCTGGAAATATTACGCCTGCGGCTGAATTTAATATCTATGTCGATCCGCACGCCGCCGCGATCGTGATGGCGGCAGGGTTAAATCTGACGTTAGTGACGCTGGACGTGACCCACACCGTCATAACGACCCCTGCACGCTTAGAGCGGCTACGCGCGATCGCATCTCCCGTTGCCGAGGCTGCGGCTGCGTTGCTAGAGCATTACGGTGCGTTCGACCGCCAGCGCTACGACACCCCCGGCGGCTTTCTGCACGACCCCTGCACGATCGCCTATCTCCTCGCCCCCGAACTCTTTCGCACCACGCCCGCCTGGTGCGGTGTGGAAACGGCCGGAGACTTCACCCAAGGCAAAACTGTTATCGATCGCTACGGCGTAAGCGATCGTGCAGCCAATATCCAGCTCG
>JBCBTL010000275.1:0-4629 GCA_039818705.1 Cyanobacteria bacterium J06639_1 | reverse complement strand
CGGGATGGGCTATCTCCATACCCTTGACATCAAATGACTCGGCTAGCTTGACGAAGTCAGGCATACCAGGGGCCATGTTGGAATGAGAATAGCGCTGGCCGTAGAAAGCCTGCTGCCACTGGCGTACCATCCCTTGCCAACCGTTGTTGATGATGGCGACTTTCGTCGCGATGCCGTACTGAGCCACCATGCCCAACTCTTGCAGATTCATTTGGAAACTGGCGTCGCCGCTAATGCAGACCACTTCGTCATTGGGGCGGGCGACTTTGGCTCCGATCGCGGCGGGAAACCCATAGCCCATCGTCCCCAAGCCTGCACTGGAGATCCACTTGCGGGGGCTGTTGCGTAAAAACTGCGCTGCCCACATCTGGTGCTGGCCCACGTCAGTGGTGTAGTAGGCATCGGGAGCGTGACGGCGAAAGGCATTGATGACCTGTTGGGGAGAGAGTTTCCCGTCGTAAGTTGGCACTTGCAAGGGATAGTCTTGTTTCCAACGCTCGATCCGGTCGAGCCATGCCTGAGTTTGGCCGGGGAGCGGTGCCATCGTTTGCAATTGCGCCAGCAGGTCGATGAGCACAGTGCGCACGTCCCCCACGATGGGCACGTCGGGGCCGCGATTCTTGCCCACTTCCGCCGGATCGATATCGATGTGAATGACTTTGGCACGCTTGGCAAATTCGTCTAGCTTGCCCGTGACGCGATCGTCGAACCGCGCCCCGATCGCCACCAGTAAATCGCATTCCGTTACGGCATAGTTGGCATAAGCCGTCCCGTGCATCCCCAGCATCCCCAGTGCCAAGGGGTGATTTTCATCGAACGAGCCTTTTCCCATCAATGTAGTGGTAGCTGGGATGTGAAGGAGGTCGGCAAGCTGTACCAGTTCGGCATGCGCGCCCGAAATCACGGCTCCGCCACCGACGTACAGCAACGGACGTTCGGCGGCAAGCAAAGCCTTGGCCGCTGCATGGATTTGGCGGGGATTGCCGCGTACGGTGGGCTTGTAGCCTGGAATTGCGGTTTCCGCGATCGGCACGTAGTCGAACTCTTCTAGCCCGACATCTTTGGGAATGTCGATGAGGACGGGGCCGGGACGACCCGTGCTGGCAATGTGAAATGCCTCAGCCACAATGCGAGCCATGTCAGCCGGATCGCGGACGACGTAAGAATGTTTGACGACAGGCAGCGTAATGCCAAACGTATCGATTTCTTGAAAGGCATCGGTGCCGATCGCGTGGCGAGGCACCTGCCCGGTGATGGCCACCATGGGCACTGAGTCCATATAAGCTGTGGCCAGTCCGGTCACGAGATTCGTCGCTCCGGGGCCGGACGTGGCAAAACAGACCCCAACTTTACCCGTGGCGCGAGCGTAACCATCGGCGGCATGGCTCGCCCCCTGCTCGTGCCGCACTAGGTAGTGCTTGAGCTTGCCTTCTTCTTCAGCCTTGTAAAGCTCGTCGTAGACAGGCAGGATGGCTCCACCGGGGTAGCCGAAAATGTGTTCGACCCCCTGTCGGTGCAGGCTGTCGATTAGCGCGTATCCACCAGTAGCCACAGACACGTCTCCAGCAAGTTCGAACGTTCGCTCTTAAGAAAATCCGCTCGTACGAGAACAAGTGGGGCGACTTTCGCAACGGACACTTGCAGGTGCGAGCACAATTGAGCATTTAGTTTAACAGCTTTCTTTGTTAGGTAACGCAGGCTACCGAGCAATTTCTACCCGTATCGCGATCGCGAAGACCCGCACTCATACCAGCGTTGTCTCGCTAGCTTCCCGGGCGGTCGCTACTGTAATCGGTTCGGCTTCAATCGCGGCGGTCGAATTAGGATTTTCACTCGTGGGGGCAGGCGATCGCCATTCGTAAACGAGTTTCAAAATCAAAATCGCAGCGGCGAGGATGAACGTGATGACGTTGGTCGCGATCACGGGCAGGGCGTGGATTTCCCAGCCATACACGCCCCACAGCACGACTCCCGTACAAAACATCAGAAACATGCCGATAGAGACATCTTCAGCAGAGCGCGATCGCCAGGTCTTGATGAGCTGGGGCAGGAAGGCCAAAGTCGTCAACGTACCCGCCAAGATGCCCAGCGTGTCGGTGGTAAACGAGACAGTCATATCAGAGCCTGAAAGCGAACGTGAGTCGCGCGTACGGATAACGCAAGTAGTTTTATTATCGGACGTAACGTTCCGTTGCAGCGACTGAAGTTCTGCCTTGCTCCCCTGTCGTACTCAACGAACTCGATCGAACTCAGTGAGGAACCCCAGTGAAAACGCGAGGTTAGCTCTGTAGGGGTGCGAACTCGACTTGCAGCCCATCTTTGGGTCTGCGGGTTGGAATCGTGACGGCTTCGAGGCTTTGGTTGGGAGTAAGCTGCCACTGGTAATGCTGCAGTAAGCGAGCGGCGATGATTTTCATTTCGAGCTTGGCGAAGGCGATACCGACGCAAATGCGGGAGCCGCCGCCGAAGCCGATCAGGCTGAAGGGTTTCTGGCGCAATGGCGATCGCTCGGGGCTGAAGCGATCGGGGTCGAAGGTTTCCGGATCGGGATGCAGATCGGGGAGGCGATGGGTGTGAGCGATGGAGTATTGCGCTAGCCAACCCGCAGGGACGCGGTAGCCGTTGAACTCAAAGGATTTGACCACACCGCGAAACCCGCCGCCGACGGGGGGATGCATCCGCTCGACCTCAGACAAAATGCGATCGAGGTAGGGCATGTTGCCGAGCAGTTCGACATTCAGCATGTCGGAGTTGAGTTCGCGCTGCTCGCTCCTCGCCCGTTCCAGCACGTCAGGATGGCGAGCCAGTTCTAAGCACAGCCACGTCAACATGGAGGTCGTCGTTTCGTGTCCGGCAAACATCAAGAGCATGGCTTGAGCAGTCAACTCTTCGGTGCTCAGACCGTTGCCTTCGTCATCGCGCGCTCGCACTAAGAAGCTGAGTGCGTCGTCGGTGGGGTGCTGCTGCCGTCGTTCGACCACCGATCGCAAATGTGTCAGGAGGCGATCGCGGGCTGCTATGGCTTTGCCCAGCTTGGTAAACGGTAGTTGCAGCGGATTGAGTGCGAAAAAGCCTTCGGTGAGCGTGCTGAAGTCTGCGCTCAGCCGAGCCGTATCCTCCCCCGTACCTGCTCCGAGCAACAGTTGACTGGCAATGTCGAAGGTGAGCTGCTTGAACTCCTCGAACCAGCGCAGCGCTCGCTTGGCCTCCCACTTTTGGAAATATCGAGCGGCGATCGCGTCCATTGTCTCGACGTAGCGAGCGAGTGCGGCACCGTGAAAGGCAGGCATCAACAAGCGCCGATTGCGCCGATGTTCTTTACCTTCCTGTAAAAATAGCGATTCCCCCAGCAACAGCCGGAACGTGGCAGGCCATCCCTCGCGCCACGAGAAACAATCAAATCCTTCCGCGAGCAAAAATTCTGCGGCTTCTGCTCCCACCATAAAAACGGCGGGCCGTCCGATCACTCGGGTTTTGAAGATGGGGCCGTAGCGATCGTATTGCTTGCGAACGAAGTCGGGATCGAAGAAGAAATTCAGAGTTTGGCCGAGGATGGGAAGGCCGAATTCTCCCGGCGGCAGGGGGGCGATTTCAGTGACCATACATTCTCCTAGCTACAGGACTCGATCGGAGCCCTTCGTTTGGGCTTCTTGCAGTTGAGTACCGCAACGGCGACAAAATCTGGCATCGCCCTGGTGGAATTCGACCCCACATTTCGGACATGGGTTATCGACGGCCTCTCGCGATCGCACCAAGCGCTGCACCAAATCTCCCAGTTGCCAGGGAATTACCGCAATTCCCGTCATAATCATCAACACCGTTAGCAAGCGACCGCTTTCGGATATGGGGGTTACGTCGCCAAATCCTACTGTCGTCATCGTGGCGACCGCAAAATAAAATGCATCCAAAAATGTGCGAAATACGTCTGGATTGGCAGGGTGTTCGACCTGAAAAATTAAGCCCGTATAGACGAAAATGATGGCAAATAGCGTGTAAAGAATGCGAATAGCAATCAGGCCGTCTTCATTTGGGATGGTCGTGCCGAACATTTGACGACCGTTGAGGAATCTTGCCAGTCGCAAAATGCGGAACCCGCGCAGCAGACTGAAGAAGCGGATGAAGCGCATGTCCAGAAAGCCCGCCCACAGGGGAGCGATCGCCAGCAAATCGATAATCCCGTACGCGCTGAAGATAAATCCGAGCTTGTTTTCACTACAGCTCAGGCGAAGCAGATACTCAATGCTGAAAATAATCAAAATAACCGTATCGATATTCCGCAGCCAGGTTCGGATGCCATCGCTGATGGGATAGGTTTCGACGACGAACAAGATGGAGAAGGCAACGGCGAGAACGGCGATCGCCACGTTCAACACTGCGCCCAACCGCGTCTCGTATGGATCGAGATGAGCTGCTAGGCGATCGCGCCAGGTTTGCAAACGAGTGGCCGGACTAGTCATGAGTCGAGAGCCGTAACAGACCTATCGTAAGCGGAATGCAGCCACGAAAAAGCCCCGCACGGGGCGGGGCAAGGTCGCAAAGCGAAACGCGATGCTTACAGAGCGTTACCGCGAGGGAGAACTTCCTCGGGGAACTCGAAGTTGCGGTGGGGCTGGTCTTGAGGTGCCATCC
>JBCBTL010000274.1:0-4666 GCA_039818705.1 Cyanobacteria bacterium J06639_1 | reverse complement strand
TCCCGAGGGCTTCGAGCATGGCCGGAAACCCTCGGGACGTTTTTAACGCGCGATCGCGGCGCGCTCGAATGGCAGCGAGCTTTCCGAGCCGCAAAGGGAGTCTGCGATCGCACTTCCGAAGCCGTCGAACGTCGCATTCCGCTGCTAGACGATGACGTAGCCGCCCTGACGAATAAAATTGACTCGGTTCAAGCCGAATTCGGCACGCTGGAAGCACTGCGCGATCGCGTTCGCCAACTCATCCGCACCACGGGCGAAACCGAAGCAAACAAACTCGCCGACTCGTTCAAAGCTTTCATCCTGGATTTAGATCGGACGTTTGAAGCTGATTTTCTAGCCTCTCAGCCAGACTTAGGATTTCTAGACTTTCTCAATCGCAATAAGCGCGACGAGTTTGCCCGAGCGTTTCAAGACGCATTCGAGCGGTACTTACGCGATCGCATTTCCGAATGGGAAGCCCAAGCTAAGCCCCAACTCAACGAAGCATTTATCAACCTCAACCAAGGCTTAGAGGTTGAAGAAGCGGCATACGCTCGCACTGTTGAGATTATCAATCGAAAACTATTGCAGGGTCGAGTTCGATTTTCAGACGAACATACGTCCGAATCAAACTATCGCATCTGGTTCGATCGCATCCCTTCAAGGTTTGAAGAAATACCAGGAAAACTCAACGGGGCATTCAATTCATTTGACCAGCTTTGGCAAGGGGTCATTCAATTCGTGATTGGTTCGCTGTGTCTGCTCATCCTGATTCAACTGGGTAGCATCATCGTCAGCGGTCTGCTGCTCAATGTAGTGGGTGCGATCGCTGTGGGTGGAGGGCTTTTCACCGCGCAAGCTGAGCTTTTCAGACAGCGATTTCTAAGTATCACCCGCAAAGAGTTTTCCAAGCGGTTGCCCGATATCGCGGAAGAGCAATGGAGCAACGTGTATCAGGCGATCGCTGAATGCTTCAAAGACTACGAAAAACGCATCGGGGACGGCATTACGGCAGACATTCACGCTCGCAAAGCCGAGTTAACCTCGTTGCTGAACCAGAAAACCGATCGCGAAGTCGATCGCACTCGCGAAACCGAGCGTCTGCAAACCCTCGTGACTCGTTTGAATGAAGAGATTACAGCGATGGAAGCATTGGCTATCGCGCCTCCATGAAAAGGCGATCGTTGCATTCCTAGTCATTCCAGAGCTTTTGTCTGATTCCCAGTTCTCCACTGTCCGCTGATATCAACTGACCTCAGAAAAACCTCAATCCGAGACGAACTGATGACCTACACCTTAGATTCTCAATCGTTCCTCAAAGACCTCGATCGCGTCGCCCGCATCCGCCGCGAAATTTCCGACTCGTTGGGCACGCTAGCCGATACGCTAGATGCTGCCGAGCGCGAAAGCCAGCTCGCCTCCGGTCAGTTCGGCCTCGAACGCGATATTGAAGATTTACAGTCCGCCAGCAAAAACCTGCGAAATGGCGTGTTTCGTCTCCTCGTTTTAGGAGACATGAAGCGCGGTAAAAGCACGTTTCTCAACGCCCTTATCGGCGAAAACTTGCTGCCCAGCGATGTCAACCCCTGCACGGCGCTGCTGACGATCTTAAAGTACGGCCCCGAGAAAAAAGTTACCGTTCACTTCAACGATTCCACCCCACCCGAAGCGATCGATTTTCAAAGCTTCAAACACCGCTACACCATCGACCCTGCTGAAGCTAAAAAACTCGAAGAACAAAAACAGCTCGCCTTCCCCAACATCAGCCATGCCGTGGTGGAATATCCCCTCGCCATGCTGCAAAAAGGGGTCGAAATCGTCGATAGCCCCGGCCTCAACGACACCGAAGCCCGCAACGAACTCTCCCTCGGCTACATCAACAACTGCCACGCCATTCTCTTCGTCATGCGCGCCTCGCAACCCTGCACGCTAGGCGAGCGCCGCTACTTAGAGAACTACATCAAAGATCGGGGATTGTCGGTCTTCTTCCTCATCAACGCTTGGGATCAAGTCAAAGAATCCCTCATCGACCCCAACGACGAAACCGAACTCCAAGAAGCCGAAGGCCGCTTGCGCAAAGTTTTTCACGCCAACCTCAGCGACTACTGCAAGGTGGACGGCTACGACGTGTACGACGAGCGCGTATTTGAAATCTCTGCCCTAGAAGCTCTACGGCGGCGGGTGCGAGATACGAATAATGACCTGACCGGAACCGGATTTCCCGAATTCACGCGATCGCTCAATACGTTCCTTACCCAAGAACGAGCCGTTGCCGAATTTCGCCAAGCCCGCACCCTCGCCCGCCAAGCCCGCCAGCGCATCACCGAAGCCGTCGATCGCCGCGTTCCCCTGCTCGATCGCGACGTAGCCGACCTCAAAAATCGCATCGCCTCCGTACAGCCCGAATTTGAAAAGCTCGTCGGCATCCGCGACACCTTCCGCGACGAAATCCGCTACATGCGCGACAGCAAATCCCGCACGATCGCCGACTCGGTCAGCACTTTCGTGATGGGCTTGGAAAACACGTTTGAAACCGACTTCATGCGGTATCAGCCGGAACTTGGAGTCCTCGATGCGCTCAATCCCAGTCGCCGCAAAGAGTTTGAAGCCCGCCTGCAAACTGCTTTCGAGCAATACATCAACGACAAGTTTTCGGCCTGGTCGCTAACCTCCGAGCAGGAGATGAACTCCGCCTTTCGCCAGCTCACCGAAAGCGCCGCAAAACACGGTGCATCCTACGCCCAGGTCACCGATCGCATCACCGAAAAACTCACCGACCGTGCCATTCCCTCCCATCGCGTTGACGCGGCAGGTGACGGGTCTCCGGCATGGGCGAACTGGGCGATGGGCTTAGCCTCGTTAGCTACGGGCAACCCGGCTGGCGTGATGCTGGCGGCTGCCGGATTCGACTGGAAGAGCATCGTCCTCAACCTATTCTTAGCGGGCGGCCTGAGCGCTCTGCTGCTAGCAATCTTCCCAGTTCTTGGCGGTGCAGCGTTGCTAGCCTTCCTCGGCACCAGTGCCGGATTGGGGTTGATGCAAGCCGATCAAGCTCGCAAAGAGTTGGTCAAAGCGGCGAAAAAAGAGCTGGTCAAGCACCTACCCCGCATCGCCCAAGAGCAGCGTCAGCCCGTCTTCGATGCCGTGCAAGAGTGCTTCAACTCCTACGAGCGCGAGGTCATGCAGCGCATCGACGACGACATCAAAGCGCGCAAGAACGAGCTAGACAACCTGCTCTCCCAAAAAGAGTCTCGCGAAATCGATCGCGAAGCTGAACTCAATCGCTTGCAAAAGCTCGTCCGCTCGGTAGACGGTGCCAGCAAAGAGGTCGAGTCGGCGTATCAGGAAATGCTGAGCGCCGCTGCATAAAACTCCCTCGCACCTGAGATAAGAAAGAGGTCGGCGCATTTCGCGATCGGCCTCTTTTGCGATCGCGCGGCTTCCCGAGCAATCTCAAACCAATAAAAAGCTCCCCACGAGCATGAGGAGCCAAGAGCTGGAGTTCAACTTTCGCGATCGCCCTGCATTCGAGCGACTCGCATGCTTGGTGAGTGGGAACGTTCACATAAAATTCATATCGAACGCTCCAACTCGAAACTTTCTACAGTTCAGCGGGCAAGATAATCGCAGCAGGCAAGGCAGCAGCAGCAAATAAAAGCAGCAAGCTGATGAAAGCCACGCTACTCAAAAACAACTGTCTTTGCGAGCCTGGATACAAAGTCTCAGCGGCGGACGAACCCGACAAAAGCTGTTGGGGATCGGCGCAGAATGGGACGAGCATAGACGACATCTCCGCTGTACGAATTCGGGGAGTGAATGCGTTCTAGCTCCGCTGAGCGAGGTGCGATTGGGAGCATAGAGCAAATTCTACTCGTTAAGGGGAACGGTTTGTGCCTTCTGGTGAGAGTGCCCTACCTGTTCCTCTTGAATCTAGCATTCCCACGGAACGTAGCGGAATATACATTCTTCAGAAAAAATCTTTTGGGTGTCAATGCAACGACTAGCGTCGTCCCGTCCAGCGCAGTTTCCATTGGGTCGTTGGTTCGAGGTCGCTAATTTGCTGGGCTTGCTGGCGCTGGTGGCGAATGCGATCGCGCGTCTCGCACAACCCCGGATCGCGGTAGGGTACGGCGGCACGAGTTTGCAAATGTTCCCGTTCGGACTGACTGAGCGGAGGCAAATCTTCAGGGGTCAGAGAAGCGATCGTTCCCGGCCAAATCCGCCCGACGGGTGGGGTGGAACCGATGAAAAATCCAGCTTCAATCAACCCCGCTCGCACCGTTGCCGAACACGAATACGTCGCTAATCGTCCTTTACGCTTCATGCGGCGGGCGATCGTGGCAAAAAAATCTACCGTCCATAATTCCGGGCACGCAGACGACGCAAACGGGTCGAAAAAAACGGCATCGGCGATGCTTTCAGGCACCTCCGCGATCGCCTGTCGCGCGTCGCCCCCGTACCAAAATCCTTCAAAATGCGGTCGGACAACGCGCCCTTCTCGCACCATCTTCAACCAGTCTTCCGCAAAACCCCACTCCGACCATACCCCCATCTGATGGGCTTGGAGAGGGACTTCTGACGATCGCTCCAGCGCGTGCAGCACGATTCGGCAGTCAGGATTGAGGCGTTGGATGAGGGCGATCGCGACTCCGGCGTTATAGCCGAGACCGAAGCAGACATCGAGAAT
>JBCBTL010000273.1:0-4670 GCA_039818705.1 Cyanobacteria bacterium J06639_1 | reverse complement strand
TGCCACCTGCACGTCTTGCAATAGAGCCGTATTGTCTGGAGCAAAAGTCAGCAAGGTTGCACAAATCGATGCGGCAGACTTCATTGCCTAACGTTGCACTCATCTAACGATCGCCTGTCAGCCTCTTCTCAAAATCGAGTGTTTGGGGCTGACAGGGATCTCTCAATCCAACCCTGTCTTGACGATCGAGGAAGAATTCCATGCAACTCAACACTCATAAGCCATCGGAGCTTTCTTTGGGCTTCGAGCGCGAAACGCACCCCTTTTGGCAACGTCTCGGAAAGGCCTGCGCAGCATTATTCATCGGCGATAGCAAACCTCCCTCGAATTTGGCAGATCGTGCCGGAAGACGGAACAGTTCGCTGAAAAGCTTACGACCCCACATGCGATCGCTGCACCACGTTCTATTGTGAACGAGAAGTTCGAATCTGGCTGCACCAACGCTACTGCAAATGAAAGGACGAACTCATTTGATGGCTCGATCTGAGATTGAAGAGTTCAACGGTCGGGTCAGACCCTGACTTCAAGATCTGACTTTATCTGACTTATTCATGCCAGCTCTGTGAGGATGTCTCGATAGGGTGAACCCATGCATTTACTGCCTTTCCGGTCATAGATTGCATAGCCCAAGCTCGCTCAAACGTATGGGATTGCGACTCCGAAGACTCATCAGTTTTAGGGCGGGATGGGAGTATTTCCCCATTGGCCTCCTGTTCTTGTCTTAATTCCGCTTCTGTCTCAATTTCGCCCGTAGCTTCGAGGAAACAGTCATGACTGCATTGCAATCTGAAGTCACTGAAACCGTCGATCCTGATGTGACCCTTTTGGAGGGTAGCGATCGCACTGACGTTCTAGTGGGAACTCCCGACCCCGATATTTTGTTGGGGCGCGATGGCAACGATTTGCTGTTGGGCATATTGGGTGACGATACGCTTTTCGGCGAAAACGGCAACGACTTGGCGCTCGGCGGCGACGATGACGATGTCGTACTTGGCAACGCAGGCAACGATTTTCTGCAGGGTCTCGCGGGCGATGACACGATCGCGGGCGGGACGGGATTTGATGTTGTCCTCGGTGGGGCTGGCCGCGATGTTTTCGGGCTGGCTCCGGGCGAAGGGACGGATACGATTCTCGATTTTGAAGTGGGGACGGACGCGATCGCGCTGGCGGGCGGTCTGACCTTCGAGCAAATAAGTGTCGACCCCCTCGGCGAAAGTACGATTTTGCGGGTGACTGAAACGGGCGAACAGCTTGCCTTTTTGACCTTCGTTCCGGCAGATAGTCTGTCTGAGGCCGATTTCGTGGAGGCTCCTGAGCTACCGACCGTCGAGCCGGAAGCGGGAGAATCCTTGCCAGAGATGGGCGATCGCACCAACGACCTACTCGTCGGGACGCCCGATTTCGATCTGCTTAATGGCGGGCGCGGAGCCGACACGTTACGCGGCGAAGCGGGGAACGACCTGCTCGATGGCGGGCGCGGCCCCGATCTGCTCGACGGTGGCTCGGGCAATGACGCTCTCTTGGGGGGCAATCGCAGCGACACGCTATTGGGAGGCTCGGGCGATGATGCCCTCAGCGGCGAAACGGGTCGCGATTTGCTCTTTGGCGAAGCTGGGAATGACTTTATCAATGGCGATCGCGGGCGAGACACGATCTCCGGCGGCGAGGGGAACGACATCATCAATGGCGGCGGCGCGGGCGATCTGATCGATGGCGGCCTCGGTAACGATGTCATCAACGGCGATCGCGGCCCCGACACGATTTTCGGCGGCGAGGGCGGCGACATTATTAACGGCGGCATTGGTGACGATGTTATTGACGGCGGCGAGGGTGGTGACATTCTCAGTGGCGGCAGCGGGCGCGATCGCTTCGTGCTGTCGCTTCAACCCGAGCCGGATTTGATTCTCGATTTTGAAATCGGGCGCGACGTGTTGGAATTGCCGCTGGGTATCCCTGCTGACCAGGTGACGGTCGTGCAGGCTGGTGCGGACGCAATTGTGTTGTTGCCGGACGCGATCGAACCTGTGGCGATTTTGGCTGGCGTGGAAGCGAGCGAAATTTCTGGAGACAGCTTTATCGAGCCCGAACCGCTGGTGGACGGCCTGGTCGTGTTTGGGGATAGCAACTCCGATACGGGGAACTCATTTGCATTCTTCGACGGCACGTTTCCTCCCAGTCCCCCCAATTTCAACGGTCGATTTTCCAACGGGCCGATTTGGGTCGACCAAATCGCTCCAGCACTGGGGTTGGACGACAGTCAGGTCGATAACTTTGCCTTTGGCGGTGCATTTAGCGGTCGCGAGAACGAGGGAGATTTCTCGGGTATTGTCGGACTGCCCGGCATTTTGGAAGAAATCGAGCTGTTTGCCGAGCAAGTGGGGCCGAACGGAGCCAATCCTGACGCGCTTTATACGGTCTGGTTCAGCGGAAACGACTTTCAGTTTATCGACCCGCTCGATCCGCTGGGGGTGCAGCAGACTGCGATCTCAGCTGTCGGCAACATTATCGAAGGACTCACCGATTTGGCGGAGCTGGGAGCCGAACACATCCTCGTCCCCAACCTGTTCGATATCGGCTTGTTGCCCAGAACTCAGGAACTCGGTTTGGACATTGTAGGCACGCAAATTAGCGTTGCATTCAACCAAGGTCTAGCCGACGCGCTACTGGCGTGGGAAGCCGAGACGGGGCTGGATGCGATCGAGGTCGATTTGTTCGGGTTCAGTCAAGCGCTAGCGAACGATCCTGAATCTTTCGGCTTCACCAACATCGACGACCCGCTGTTGTTCAACCCCGATCTCGAAAATCCCGAAACCGTCTATTTCTGGGACGATATCCATCCCACGACGCAGGGACATGCCGTCATTTCCGAGATCTTTTTGGGCGAAATCGAAGCGGCTCTAGAACCCGCCGATCCATTCAGCTCGCCCGAACTGTTTGCCACCGCACTTCCGGCGGAACTCGTTCCCGCTTGAGGTCTGGCACAGAGCCAAACTCAAAACTCAAAATGACCTACACCGAACCGGCGATCGCCACCCGATCATTTCTGGCGGGCGATCGCCGCTCAATCATCTCTGGCGGGCGATCGCCCTCTGCATTGACTCCTCGGCTCATCCCTAAATACCCATGACGCTCATGCTGCAAACATTGATATTTCTGGAGATTCCCCCATGAAGGTTCGATGGCACGTACTAGGTCTTAAAGTGGTCAGTTGGCTGCTGGCGGAAATCGCACTGAACGCGATCGGTTTGGACAGTCTGGCCGATTTCAGCGAATTCCGGCTCGATCGCCAACACGCCGCGATCGCTCAACTCCATCGGCACTCGGCCTCGGGTGCTCGGGTGGCGGGCGCGTGATGGCTTGGCAAGGCCCGCAGCGATCGTCGTCACCGTTTCTTCAGATCGCGATCGCGAGATTTTCAGGTTCGATGCCCTAAGCTGACGTTGATTGCGAACGCCTTTCGCGCCAGCATGTCTCGCTAGACTCCCGTCTAGCTGCAAAGACTTAACCCAACGTTATAGATTTCCTAAGTATTCCTATGGGATATTGTGTTTCTCGACAAAATGGGCGTAGTTCCACTGATAACTGTTTGATTTGCCGCAGCCGCGCTTTCGTAAAGCCCGCGAAACCCGCGCGCCCGTCCAGGAGACCGCCAACGATGAGCCCGCCATCCACCATCTTTCCCGGTTCGTTCCCCAATGGGTTCGTCGTCTCGAAACAGCCGCCCTCGGCTTCGCCGCCAACTGCCCTCTACGTGGGCGATCGCGCCCTCGTCGGTGATGATTTATTGTCACTGCTGGTGCGCTACAAAATGCTGCCTCAACTGGTGCGCGAAGCGGTGGTTGACGAGGCGATCGCGTCCGTCGAGTTAGACACTGCAGTCGAGCAGTCTGCCTACGCCGACTTTCTGAAGCGGCAGCAGCTCGACAATGACGAAGCACTGGCGGAATGGCTGACCCGACACGGCTTGGAAGAGGCTCAACTGAAAGATTTAGCGGCGCGCGATCGTCGCATCGCCGCATTCAAAGCCCAGACGTTCGATCCGAAAATCGAGTCACACTTTCTCAAGCGCAAAGGCAAGCTCGATCGCGTGGTGTACTCGCTGCTGCGCACCCGCGAGGCGAGCGTGGCGCAAGAGCTGTACTTCCGCATTCAGGCGGGGGAACAGACGTTCGCCCAAGTCGCTAAAGAATTCTCCGAAGGCCCCGAGGCTCAGACGGGCGGCGTGATCGGCCCCGTGGAGTTAAACACGCCCCACCCCGCGCTGGCGCAGCGGTTGAGCGTAAGCCATCCGGGTCAACTGTGGCCGCCCATTCGCCTCGAAGACTGGTTTATCATCGTGCGCCTAGAAAAAACGATCCCGGCGCAGCTCGACGACTCAACTCGTCAACGGTTGCGAGACGAGCTGTTTGCCACTTGGCTGCAAGAGCAGCTCAAAAGTCGGGATATCTCTATCCGCCCGCTCGGGTCTGCGAGCCCGATGGCCTCCGCTCAGGCCGAGGCAGCCGAGTCCAGGGCTGCTGTTGACTCTACTGGTTCTTCAGACTCTACCGATCCCGAGGCGCAGTCATGACACTCGCGACATCTCCGCTATCTAGCTTTTCGCGAACCACGATCGCTTGACCCATGCGGTAGCGCAACGGCTGAGCGACCTCGTGCAGGCGATCGAGCGT
>JBCBTL010000272.1:0-4681 GCA_039818705.1 Cyanobacteria bacterium J06639_1 | reverse complement strand
GTTTTCGCTTTTTATCTTAACATAAATACTTAACAATACCGCGTTCTTTTAGTTTCTCACTCTCATCTCATGGCGGTAGATATTGAGAAACTAAAAGAACGCGGTATTGTTAAGTATTTATGTTAAGATAAAAAGCGAAAACTGTTCCCAAAAGAAATTTTCTGGGAACAGTATTGACTTGTTGGAAAAGGCCATCTTGATTTAGCTTGCTGCTAGAGCCAGTTGGGGTGAGAAACTGGCGGTTTCGGCTTGGATGGCGCGATCGAGATCGAACATGAGGATGGTGGTAGACGTGTTGTTGCCGCTGAGGGTGGCAACGCCGTTAAACCAGGGCTTCCAGCGCTCGGGAAGGCGAAAGTGAGTGGTGTCGCGCAGGTCTTCTGAGTCAATTTCGATCATGTTGGGGGGGTCGTCGGTAGTGATGCCGCAGAGATCGCCTCGATCGCTTTTCGCAATCAGTAAAAACTGACCGCCAGAGGTGGGGCGATCGCTGAAGAGTGAATGCAGGTTGAGCACGGTGAGGGTGCGCGATCCCATTTGGGCGAGTCCGACCTGCTGCAGGTTGCTGCGCAGTTCAGGGGGGCAGGCGATCACTTTGAGGACGGCATCGACGGGGAGAGCCAGCAAATAGCCGCTGACTTTGAAGGCGATGTAGCGTTCGGCGGTGGATTCCACGGGAGTTCTCCTATTACTTTTGGGGGGTTGCCTTCGGGGGGGCGTTCGGGCAGGAGGTGAGGGGTCAGCGAGAAGAAGCGAGCTCGGACGTAAAGCTGGACACGGTATCGAGCAGTTCGCGATCGGAGTAAGGCTTGGTTAGATACGCATTTGCTCCAAGCGATTCGGCCAAGAGTTTGTACTTATCGGCCATGCGGGAGCTGAGGATGACGACGGGGATGCCGTTGATAGTGGGGTCAGAGCCGCGATGGGAGAGGAACTCGAAGCCATTCATGTTGGGCATTTCGATGTCGCAAACGATCAGGTCGATGTTGTCGTGTAAGCGAGTTTGCGCGATCGCCTCCCGTCCGTCGCGAGCCTGAATCACTTGATAGCCAGACTTTTGCAGGGTTAGGGCGAGGGTTTGGCGTAGCGTGACCGAATCGTCCACCACCATCAAGATTTTTTGAGGGGTTCCGGCGACCTTGGCAGCGGGGAGCGAAGGGGTAGGAGGCTGGCTGACTACCGCAGGGCGTTCGAGGGAAACGGCGCTGGGCAGCGTTGCGACGGTGGCTTTGGGTTTAGGAGCGGCGGGGGCAGCTTGCCAGGAGGAGCCGAGCTGTTGCTGCACTTGGCGATCGCGAACGTGCTGGAGCAGGACGCTGCTATCGATGACGAGGGTAAGCTGACCGTCCGCCAAAATGCTGCCGCCGTAGATGTAAGAGGGGACGGGGATGAGTTTATTCAGGGGGCGGATGGCGAGTTCTTGCTCTCCCACAATGCGATCGACTTCCAGCGCGAGTAGGCGACCCTGGCAGGAGATCAGCAGCAGAGGCAAGACGGATTTGTAGCCTTCGGTTTGGGCTTGGGGGAGGGCAGGGCGTTCGCTCGGTTTGCCTCCATTCAACGCATCCGAAAGTCGGTAAATCGGAATCAGTTCTCGCGAGGAGGTACTGGGCGAGAAGGCGCTGGCAGCGGCTCGGAACACGCGACCGCCTTCGGCCATTTGAATTTGACCGGGTTTGGGCAACAGGATTTGCTCGATCGTGTTGGCGGAGATGGCGTAGACGCTTTCCCCAGCCTCACAAAGCAGCAGCATGTCCGTGGTCAGGCTGAGGGGGATTTGCAGCGAGAACGTCGTGCCCCGTCCGGCTTCAGTTTGCACGGAGACGACCCCTTGGACGGATTGGAGCTGAACGCGGACGACATCGAGGCCGACGCCACGACCGGACAGATCGCTGACCTGGCTAGCGGTGGAGAAGCCCGGCTCGAACAGGAATTCGGCCAGTTGAGCTTCGGTCATGGAGTGGGCGATCGCTCCCGACACTAAATTCCGTTCGATCGCGCGATCGCGGATGCGATCGAAGTTGAGGCCGCAGCCGTCGTCGGACACGTCGATGGAAAGCTGACTGCCGCGATAGCTGGCGCGAATTTCGATCGTGCCTTGGGCGGTTTTGCCCTGCTGCTGGCGCGCATCTTCCCGCTCGATGCCGTGGTCGAAGGCGTTGCGTACCAGGTGAAGCAGAGGATCGTAGAGGCGTTCGGCGATCGCTTTATCCACCAGCACTTCGGTTCCCGAAAGCACCAAATTCACGGGCTTTTTGTGGAGCGTAGAAAGCTGTTGCAAGACGCGGTGGAAGCGGTTGAGGATGTCGCCGAGGGGAGACATGCGGGCTTCGAGCAAGACATCGCGAGAGTTGGTAAGCAACTTGCGCTGTTTGTCGAGAACTTGATTGGCGCGGCGGTTGAGCTGGTCGAGATCGTCCGCATCGAGTTCGAGGGAGGCGGCTTCTTCCATAATCGACTGGACGACGACGTGAAGTTCGCTGTAGTTGTCCATTTCGAGCGTGTCGAAGCCTTGGGCGCTGAGGGCAGCAAATCCGGAGGCTTCGTTGAGGGGAAGGCCGCGATTGGAGGGGATTTGCAGCGGCTGCACCAAGAAGGGATCGGAGAGTTCTTGCAGGCCGCCCAGCATCGACTGGAAGTTGCGGAGGCGGTTGAGCAGTTTGCGAATGGCGGTGCGGATGTAGTCGCTGTTGAGAAGCTGCTGATTTTGGTTGGTCAGCAGTTCGGCGTTGAAATAGTTGAGCTGTTCGAGGTGATCGACGTTGACCCGCACGGTGGAAGCAGCGGCGGGCGCGACGGGTTTCGCCTGAGGTGGCGTACTCGGTTTGGATTCAGACTGCGATCGCTCTGCGGCGGGAGCCGGAATAGAGGGAAATTTCGGCAGCGGCGATACGGGTTGGGGTTCGGATTTAGGAGCTGGAACCTGTACTGCTGGGGGCGCGATTGGAGTTGTCGGAATTGCGGGCGGTGGGGTCGAACCAACTGGCGATGCAGAGAGCGGCAGGATGGGGGCGATCGCTTCCTCTTTGCCGCCCCAAATGTCTTCCACGAGCGCGTCGTCTTCGGGGAGATCTTCTTCGATGACGGGTTCTGCAACGGGAGAAATCGCTTCGGGTTCGGCGACCTCCGCCGCGCTGCCCCAGAGGTTTTCAACAAGCGCTTCGTCGTCTGTATTTGCTTTAGAGAGCGCGTCAGCATCGAGGTCGGTGGGGGCGATCGCGGCTGCATCGCTTACCGCAATAGGAGCGGTCTGCTCGGTAATGTCTGCTAACTCGATCGCGTCTGGCTCGTCGAGTTCGAGATCGTTGTGAGGCGCGATCGCCGTGTCGTCCGACGTAAACGGGTCAATGGCGATCGCTTCTGGACGGGTTGCACTCTCATCGACTGGAGCGGTTGGGAAGGGTGAGGAAGAAATGATGCCTGCGAGCGGTTCGCCCGCGAGGGTCGCGAGTTCGGGGCTGAGTTGGCCACCAAGCTCGCGATCGCCGGCTAGCACTACGTCGCAACTGTGTTTGAAGTTGGCTAGGGCAAGGGTGGCAATTTCAACAGCGCGATCGGGGTGCAAATCTAAAGCGGTTTGGGTGGCGGTGGCAATTGCCTCAAATTCCTTTAGGCCAGTGGCTTCGGCAATGCCCGCAAAAGCGATCGCTTGGGCGCGCAGAGTGTCGCCGATCTGGTCTGGAGAGGAGGCGATCGCGGTCTCCAGCTCTTGTAGGTCAGGGATAACGCTGGTTTCAAAAAGGGTTTTCACCAGGTCGATGCCCAGCGCTTCAGCACCGGGTAATACCGGATCGGCATCGAAGCAATCGCCCAGTTTTTCTTGCAGCAGCGCGAAGATTTCGGCGGTGCGTTCTAACACGGCGTTGTCGTCCGCTCGCGCGCCCGTGAGTTCGGCCATGAGGGGCGATCGCAAACATTCATAGCCCTCGAACAGCAGGGCGTTGATTTCGGCATCCAAAATCAAATCTGGCTGACAGAGCGCCCGGAAAATATCTTCGAGCGAATGTGCCACCTGCTTGATGGTGTCCAGACCCACCACGGCGGCAATGCCCTTGAGGGTGTGGGTGAGGCGCATCATGGCGTGAACCGAGGCGGGATTGCTTTCGCCCTCTTTGAGGTCGAGCAGTTCCCGTTCCAATTCGGCCAGTAGCTCGGGGCCTTCTTGGGTGAAGTAGCTATAGCTTTGCGCTTGAATATCTGGATCCGCAGGCATGGTGGGTCTCCGGGCGGGACGAGGGACGGGTGAGGGGTGAAGGGAAGCAGCGATCGAACAGACCGCGCGTGAGGCAGCAGGAGAGAAGACATCTCCCCCGCCACCTCGGAGGCGATTAGCTGACGACCGTAGCCGTGGTGTCGAGGGTGGGAGCCTCCAACTGGTCGGCACTCACTTTGGGCTGTTGGCGATCCGCCTTGAACTGGCTGGCGCTGGTTTGCAAGTCTTGCGCCATCTCCAGCAGTTCCTTGAAGGAAGCCGACAGCTCGATCGAGTCTGCCGAGGTTTTGTTGGCGATTCCGGCTACGTCGTTCATGGTTTGCGTCACCGACTGGGACTGCTGGTTTTGTACCTGCGTCGCCTGGGTGATGCGCTCCACGAGCTGACTGATTTGCGCCGTCGCTTCCACGATGTCGTTCAGCTTTTGGCGCACCGCCGTCACCAGCCCCGTGCCTTCGACCACCTGCT
>JBCBTL010000271.1:0-4686 GCA_039818705.1 Cyanobacteria bacterium J06639_1 | reverse complement strand
CGGTCGAGTTGATGTTTTGGTAATACGGGGTCGAGACGTAATCCCACTCCGGAAAAAGACTCAAATAATAGGATGACGCATCTTTGTGGTAGCCAACGATCGCGATCTTCTCGTTGGGTCGTACGCGTTCGTTGACCTGCTGGCGCACGTCGGATAGCCACGCGCCTTCGTTGTAGAGGCGATCGCGCACGGGAGCAAACGAAACGCGATCGCGCCACTCCGGCAGCAAACACGAGCGAATGAGGGCTTCGCGTTCTGGCGCCGTCCAGGGATTTTTGATGTTGGGCGCAACGCGGGCGCTCCCCAAGATAATCACGAGACGCTCTGACAGACTTAGCGCCAGCTTGACGGTTTCCAAATGCCCGAGGTGAAAGGGTTGGAAGCGGCCAATGTAAACGCAATAATCGTACCGAAAGGCCATGACAAAGCTGATGAAGGAGATCGCGCTCGATGGGGCGCAGTATACCGCTAAGTTGGGGGAAGCGATCGCTTTTCCGGGCTGCGCTCCACATCGCCGCGTTCCAATTGCAGTGAGCAAAGATATGGCAGCCTGCAGGCTGCTTAAGACGTATTCGCTACCCAGAACCCAGGCGCAGTCAAGAACTCTATGGCCGAACTAAAACGTCAAGAGCAATAGTTCGAGTCTCGCTCGGCGACGATCTCGCTCGGTAGTGCTAAGTTGTGCTCGAACATCGCGGCCGGGGGGCGAGATGGGTGAATCGAAGTCTGTCGTTTCACGAGCGGGTCAAGCGCATTTGGCGATCGGTATATTGGAGCGCGATCGCCCCAGGGTCGAGAGTCACGTCGGCTCGTCGGCTCTCAGATATGTGGCCGCAAGTTTTGCCCGTGACGGTGGGGCCATTGCGAGGAGTTTGGCCGTCTACTCAAGAGTGGTTCGCTGCCGCGCGCCGTTCGGAAAACCTGTCGGCACAAGTTGCCGAGCAATATCAATATTGGGAGTTCCATCCCAACACTCGCATCGAATCGACCCCTCCGAAGGGTATCGAGGCCGAACTGCATCCGGTGTTCCAAACCGATCTGGTGTCTCAGTTGCCAGGGACGTTTGTTTGCCAGTTTCCTCAAGGCCGCGTTCTCGGAAGGAATGGTGCTGTTGTTGCCCCAGATGGTTATCTGTTGGGTGATGTTTTTCAGTCTTTTCAACTGTCCCCAACGGATTACGCCGAGTACAGGCAATTGCAGTTTCCTGCTGTCAAGGTCTTATCGGGCAAAACCGCCGTGTTGGCCACAACGGGCGGCAATCAGTTTTTTCATTGGATATTTGACGTGCTGCCGCGCTTGCATTTGCTGGAGCAGCGGTATGACATTGCCGACATCGATTGGTTCGTCATTCCCGATACTGAGGCAGCCTACGCGCGCGACACGCTCGCGCTGCTGGGCATTCCTCCCGAAAAATGCCTCAAAGCAAATAGGCAGCTTCACGTCCGCGCGGAAGTGCTGCTATTGCCCTCACTAGCAGGCAGTACCAATCATCCTTCCGCTTGGGCTTGTCAATTTCTGCGCGATCGCTTCTTACTCGAACCGTCCCATCCTCCCCATCGACGCATTTATGTCAGTCGTCAAAACTCTCGCCGCAAAGCAATTAACGGAGAGACTCTGGAGACATTGCTGACATCCTGGGGGTTCGTTACTGTCGAACTGGAAAAACTACCGTTTTCCGAGCAGGTACGGCTATTTTCGGAGGCTACTGCGGTGGTGGCTCTCCACGGTGCGGGATTGAGCAACTTAGTCTTCTGTTCCCCGGGCACGAAAGTCATCGAGTTATTCTCAAGCAACTACGTCAAAGTTCTTTACTGGCATCTATCCGACGTTTTGGATTTGGATTACTACTACGCGATCGGCCAAGGCAGTGCTTCTGAGGACGGCAGCTCGATCGATCCCATCATTGAAGATGTTCGGCTAGATCTCGATCGCGTCGAGCAAACCTTGGCTCTGGCAGGTTTACGACCGCTGCCTCACGAGAATCGATCTGCTTGACACATCCAAAAACCAACCCAAAGCGATTTCATCGACATTGACTGCAAAGCTGCTGCAGGAAAGCTGTCGCAAGAGCGATCGCGTGTAGAGCTATCCAATACACTGAGCCGCTGGACAAACAACTCAGACAAAGACGAAATGACCAGCTCCTCGCGGTCGGTTTGGCTGAACTTTCTTTACACGCGATCGACATCTCAAAGCAGTATCCCAGACGCAATGCGAACGTTTGGGTGAGGGATGTTATCGTGGCTCTGGATTCTAGGTAGCTCGTCGAGGCTCGATCCGCACACTCTGTATGACTGCTCGCCCGCAGAGAGAATCACAGCCTTCATCACTACCGAACGGCTCTCGGCTGATTCTGTCCTTCACTGTCTTTGGATAGTTCCATGCATCAAACCTCTGACCTACACGTCGTCGAAACGCGTCAATTGCGCAGCCCGGAGACGCTGCACGAGGTTTTTCCGCTCGACTGTGAAGTGACCGAGCTAGTCACTCGGACGCGATCGCGCATTCGCGATATCATTGCCGACCGAGATCGCCGCTTGCTCGCAATCGTCGGCCCTTGCTCCATTCACGATGTCGATGCAGCGCTGGAGTACGGCCAAAAACTGCTGCCGCTGCGACAAGAACTCAGCGATCGCCTCGAAATTGTCATGCGGGTATATTTCGAGAAGCCCCGCACGTCGGTGGGATGGAAAGGGCTAATTAACGATCCTCATCTCGACAACAGTTACGACATCAATACAGGGCTGCGCCGCGCGCGCAGCCTGTTGCTAGACCTAGCAAAAATGGGCGTACCTGCCGCCACCGAACTCCTCGATCCCATCGTGCCGCAATACATCGCCGATCTGATTTCTTGGACGGCGATCGGCGCGCGCACCACGGAAAGCCAAACCCACCGTCAAATGGCTTCCGGCTTATCCATGCCCGTCGGCTACAAGAACGCGACCGATGGCAGCCTAGATTCAGCCATCAATGCGATCTTGGCTTCCCGCATCCCCCATCATTTTCTCGGGATCGACATGCAGGGGCACGCCAGCATCGTGACCACGACAGGGAACCCAGACGGTCATTTGGTGCTGCGGGGCGGACGCAGCGGCCCCAATTACGATGCTACTCATATCAACGCTGCCGCTCATACGCTAGCGATGCACGGGTTGGCTGCCCGCGTGATGGTGGATTGCAGCCACGGCAACAGTCAAAAAAGTCACGAGCGACAGGTAACGGTTTTGGATGCTGTGGCGGCAGAAGTGGAAACAGGGTTGCCGCCGCTGATGGGCGTGATGATTGAAAGTCATCTCGTGGCTGGCAAGCAAAAACTACCTGACGATCTGAGCACACTGACCTACGGGCAAAGCATTACTGACGCTTGCGTTGATTTTGAAACCACTGCGACGATGTTGCGATCGCTGGCCTCTGCGGTAGCTGCATCTCCGAGCTTTGAAGAAAGCGACGCGCGTGCCGCCGTAGCAGCAGGCTGAGATTCAACTGCGATTGAGAGTTGCCACAAAAAAGCCTCTAGGACTGGAACCAGAGGCTAACAAGGTTGATTTGGAGTGATGGCTCTAGCTTTCCCATTCCTAACGATTTAGCGATCGCCGGATTCGGAACTCGGCTTTAGATCGCGCGGTTGGGGATCGAGCTGCCGCCGCAGCGAATCGAGCGCGGCGGCGGCAACACTGTCGTGGTTGTCTTTGGCCAGATACTCCAAGGCAGAGCGACTTTTGTCGCCGGGTAAGTTACCCAGAGCCTGAGCTAATCGCTGACGAACGAGCCAGTCTGCGGACTGGATGAAGTTGAGAATGGGGGCGATCGCGGCATTCGGCATCGGCTCGTTCGTTCTGCTAGCTGCCGCCGCTGCCCTGCGAGCCACCCAACCAGCCCGCAAAATCGAACCCGATGCCGATGAAAAAGGCGATCGCCCCAATACCCCTGCGAAATTGTCTCTGACGGGACTAGCTTGTGCGTTCGGCACGGGTATGGGAGTCGCATTGGGATTCCGACTCATGCTCGTCTTTTTCCCGCAACTGATGGTAGCTCGTGGGGCAGAGGTGGCTACGGTCAGTCTGCTGAGCGGATGTATTTTTCTGGCGCTGACGGTGATGGCGTTGCCGGCCGGGGCGCTGGCCGCTCGCTTGGGCAATCGCATTGCCATGCTGGTGGGTTTGGGGGCGATGGCGGTGCTAATGCTGGCTCTCACCTGGACGAGCAGTACGATCGCGATCGCCGTTATCGCGCTCCTCTGGGGCGGGGCGTTCAGTTTGGTGGCAAATGGTACGATTCCCTTCGCCCTCTCCCTCGTCCCCCCCGCCCGAGCCGGATTGGGAACGGGGATTTATTTCAGCGGTGGAGCCGTTGCGATGAGTATTTTCGGGCGGACGTTCGGATTGGGGGCGATCGCTCCCTCTGCCAGCATCATCAGCGGCGCGATCGCCTGTGGCCTCGCTGCAACTTGTATCGCCGCCACGTACCGCCTCAAACAGTCATAGCTCCAGCGGATAGTCCTCCTCGGGCAACGCCGACCATTCCCAGATCGAACCCGCGTAGTTTTTGGCGATCGCGAATCCCAAATGCACTAACACTGCCACGGCAAACGCCGATCGCACTCCCCCCGTGCAGTAGGCCCCAACAGGCGTATCGAGATCGACGCCTAGTTGTTTGAGGTCGGAGAGGATGGCTTCAGGCGATCGC
>JBCBTL010000270.1:0-4714 GCA_039818705.1 Cyanobacteria bacterium J06639_1 | reverse complement strand
CGAATGGTGCGATCGCTACTACAGCTAATCAACGTCTTGCCGTCGGGACTGAAGGTTACCGATCGCACGGAATTATCGTGGCCTCGGCAGGTCAGAATCGGTTGACTGAGATGCGAGTCGTATTGATGTTGCGATCGCGAGTGAGCGACTTGCCAGACGCGAATTTCGCCACTGTCGTCGCCAGCCGCTAGCAGCGTGCCGTCAGGGCTGAGGGCGATCGCGAGCACGCTACTGAAAGACTGGGTAAACGTACAGCGAGAGACATCCGCCTGTTGCAAATTCGCTCGTTGCAGATTCACGCCCTGCAGATTGGCTTGCCACACGGTCAGGTGCGACAAGTCGTAGTTGTTCGTATCGATTTGGAGATACCGACAGAGGGCGATCGCGTTGCTGCTACCGTAGCCTTGTCGAGATGCGACGCGGGCTGGGGGTTCGCCAGAAGAGAGCGCGATCTCTCGCAGGCGATCGACGATCGCGCGCAGCTTTGCGTCAATGTCGGCGTGGGAACCGTAGGTCGTTTCGAGTTCGAGCGCGATGGGAGCGACGATCGCCCGTACTTGAGCCGAGTAGAGATATTCCTTGAGGGTGGTTTTGGTCAGGGCGTGACTGACGAGGACTTGGGGCTGGCCGTCCTGAATTTCGCGAACGATACTCTGCACGAGTTTGTCTGCCACGTATTGCATCACGACGGGTTGTTGGGTGTAGCGCGTGCCCTGATGCTCGATCAGCGCGCGACTGCTCAGGGATTCCAAAGCTTCGAGCAGTTTGCCGCGCGGTACGGGAGGCACCATGTCTGCGGCTAGATCGCTCAAAGCCGTCCAATCGCGATTGATTGCAAGCCAATACATGATGCTGCGTTCGAGCGTGGCGAGGCGATCGAACTGGCGATCGAGCAGTCGTCGCACGCCGCTAAAGACGAGAGTTTCTTCCGCCAGAAATGCAGCAATGTTGCCCTCGAAAAGGGTTTCAATCGAACCCGAGACGATCTTGAGTGCTAGCGGACAGCAACCGTACAGGCGTGAGAGGTGCTTTTTTTGCTCGCTCGTACCGTCTAGTCTTTTGTCCTTAATGAGCGCCAACGCAGTTTCCAGCGACCCGTTCAGAGTCATCGATCGCACTGCACCAAAGCCTTCAAACGTCGAGACTTCAGTCGGTTTTTCTCGACTGGTCAGAACGAGGCAACTGCGATGACTGGATTCCCCCACGACCTGCAACAGATCGCCATACGCTTCGTAACCCGAACGATACGAGCCCGCGCGATCGCCCGCCTGCAAAACACTTTCCATGTTGTCGAGGACGACCAAGCAGCGCCGCTCTCGCAGGCAGCCCAGCAGGCCTTGAATCGAGCCGGATTCGACTTGATTATTCGATAGCAAGGGCACGAGTTCGCTCAACAGCGTGTAGAGATCGGGGGCGTTGCGCAGCGATCGCCAAATAATGGTGTCGAACTCTCCCTGAACGTGCCGAGCCAATTTAACGGAGAGCGTGCTTTTGCCCATGCCGCCCATCCCGAGCAAAGCGATGAGGCGATTGTTCTCAGTCACCAGCCATCGAGTCAGCGTTTCGATTTCGTCCGCTCGCCCGTAAAACGAAGACACGTCAGGCGCTTCGCCCCAATCGAGATGCAACGTTTCCGCTGGGGCTGGAGCCGGAATGGCGACTGGCGTTGTTGAAACTTCAGCCGTTTCAGAAGAAGTGGTGCTGGATGAAACCGAGGGGAATGATGGGATAACTGGACGCACGGAGGTAGAAAACCTGCGCTCGACGATCGCCCGAAATGTAGGTTTTGATACTTTTTCATCGAACGCAGTTGCCAGTGACTTCCACAATTTAGGCCCGACATCTTGTTTCAAATAGGTTGGCGAATAGCGAGCGGCATCGGCGATGCGTTCGTACGTTTGGCGCTCCCACGCACCCTGGAGAATCGCCACTTCAACCGACGTTAAGTGTCTGCCATGTGCCTGGTGAAACACTTCATCCGTAATAACAAGTGCGGCATCCCAGTCCATGAGCGTGAGGGCATCCTGTCGAGTAAAAACAAGCTTGGTTTCAAATCAACTATAAAACCCGAACAAACCCGATTGATACCTGAACTTTTCAGCGCAACACCTGAACTTTGCAAGCTTGTCACGAGCAACATTTCGTGCATTATCTCAAAACGAAGAGACGCATCCGAATCGATCGCGCGTTCGTCCCCGCCCGAACACCTGAATATTTACGGGCGACAACCTGAACTTTTCCATATCGCCATTTCAAGTGGATTCTCGGAGACTGGGGGCATCGCTGAATAAAGGATTTCAAACATGTTCGTTCGATCGCTGCACCACACCTTTACGACTCGAGTTCGCGATCGAGAGGCGATTTCACCCAAGCCTCCCCGTCGCTCTCCGTTCAATGCCGACGTGTTACTGAAGCTGTATGCCCAAGGGCGCAAGCATTTTGCAGGATGTTGCTTGAGGGACGAGATCTTGCAGTGGGCTGACCTCAGGCAGGTCAATTTCAATCGCGCTGACTTATCGGTGTCGCTGCTGGAAGGAACAGATTTCAGTCATGCCACGATGCAGCACGCCAATCTGCAGGAGTCCGACCTGACGGTAGCGGTGTTTGCTTATACGGACTTGTCCCGAGCTAACTTGCGTGGAGCAGATTTACGCGGGGCAGTATTGACGCACGCCAATTTGGAGGGAGCTGATTTGACGGGAGCTCTTTTGCAAGGGGCGGAGCTGAGTGGTGCGATCGCGCCTGATGGTTCAGTACTCCCCGACAACACGTTTGTGGACGGACAACCTCCGTTCTAGATGCCTCGATAGGTCTGGAGATCGCGAAGAGTGCTTGATGCTCGGATACATGATTCTTGCAGTTCATCGCTATCAGAACATTGCAAGTATTGATGATTTGCACGTTGACCGTTGAGGTGTGATGCTGCTCGGCTGACCGGTTCGCGATCGCGTGGGAGGCTTGGTAGTGTTCTCCAGGCGACGCGCTGCACTCAAATCCAGACAGCTTGCCCCGTCACGACAATGCCGCCCGTGGGTGGAATGGTCACCTCGATCTGACTGGGGCGTCCCATCGCCTCTCCTTGACAAATAGAGAATGAGGTTGGTACCTCAATGAGTCGGGCGTCTCGCAAATATCCGCCGAGTGCAGCAGCGGCTGCCCCCGTTGCGGGGTCTTCAACAACGCCACCGACCGGGAAGGGATTGCGGGAGTGGAAGACTCGCTCGCTTTCGCGCCAAATGAGTTGCAGCGTCGTGAGATGTTCGCGCAGCATCAGGGACTTGAGGCGAACGAAGTCGTAGGTCAAGGCGTGGAGGCGATTGGCGTCGGCGATCGCTAGGATGAGATGCCACGCACCAGCATAAGCGCGAGCAGGAGGAATGGTCGGGTCGAGTTCGGCTTGCAACCACCCCAACGTTGACAGGGTTTCATCAACCAGTTCATCGGCAGCAGGCGCGGACTCGGGTTCGACCGACGTTAGGGACGCTTCGAAATGCTCTCCCTGCTTGCGAACTACAACCGGAACTCGGCCAATGGCGGTTTCAAGATCGTAGGTGCCTTCACCATTGCTTTCGCCCAGCGTGACCCCTGTCGCAATGGTGGCGTGGCCGCAAAATGAAACTTCGACCTCGGGACTGTAATACCGAATCGTGCGTTGCAGACCGTCGGCAGGAGCGACGAAAGCGGTTTCCGAAAATCCCACCTCAGTCGCAATGCGCTGCATGGTGTCGGGGTCGGGCAGTTCGTCTCCAATCCAAACCCCTGCCGGATTGCCACCTGTAGGCGTAGAAGTAAATGCCGACAGGCGATGAAGTATTCCTGAAATCATAGTTTCATCTCACGTGACTTCCGTTCACTTTTGGAGAGGTTCTGGCATAGTTTATTGGAATTGCCACCGGCAAATATTCTCAAGCAAGCAAGACTCGACATCGATCGCTTTCTCGAACTGCTGTGATGCAAAGTGTGGATTCATAGCTCAGATAGATGACTCGCGCGTTCCTATTGCAAGCTCCGATCGTGACAGGATAGTGACTGGTTTTCAGGATCTAGAACATCCATGCCCGCTCCCTTAGTTGCTCCCGAACCTGCCGATCTCGAAGTTGCCTCCTACGATTACGCTTTGCCACCAGAGACGATCGCGCAAGCCCCAGTCGTCCCACGCGATCGCTCTCGCCTTTTGGTCATTCAAAGCAACGCTCACCACCATCAACATTTTTACGACCTCCCGGACTGGCTCCAGCCCCACGACATTCTGGTACTCAACGACACCAAAGTGATTCCGGCGCGACTGTTCGGCGAGAAACCCACGGGAGCGCAGGTGGAAGTCCTCTTGCTGGAGCGCCAAGCCCTCGATACGTGGTTGGCATTGGTAAAGCCGGGGAAAAGACTGCGTCCAGGAGCGGCGATCGCATTCGGTGAACACCTCACTGCCGAAGTCATCGATACGGATGAGAAAACGGGCGGGCGCTACCTGCGCTTTCGCTGGCCGAAGTCGCAATCGTTCGAGACTTTACTCGCTCAGCACGGCGAAATCCCCTTTCCTCCCTACGTGACCGAGCGACAAGCCAGCGACGAGCAGTATCAAACCGTTTGGGCGAGCCAGCCAGGAGCCGTCGCCGCCCCCACCGCCGCCACAGCGCCGAGGCAAGCCAGACCGAGTCCCATCCACCGCCGAGAACCGGCGCCAGACCCGCCCGCCGCAAGCCGCCGGGCGAAC
>JBCBTL010000269.1:0-4716 GCA_039818705.1 Cyanobacteria bacterium J06639_1 | reverse complement strand
CCACGAGTTGCGCGATCGCCTTCAGACTACCCCCGGCCTCTCCCTAGACCTACCTGTTTTGTCAATGGGGATGTCAGGCGATTACCCACAGGCGATCGCCGCAGGCGCGACGATTGTCCGAGTTGGGCGAGGTATTTTCCGCTAGCTGCGATCCCCGCCCCGCCAGCGATTGAGAATATTAAAAAGAATATAAAACGCTGCTTTGTAACAATCCGAAGTTTTTGGCGCGCAGGCCGAAAAAAAGCGTTACAAATGGGGGCTCGCGATCGCATTTGCAGGTGCCTGGAGAGATGCTCGCTCTCCGAGTGAGACGGGATTTCAGCGAGCGTTGAGTCGCCCAGAAGAGTGCGATCGCTTCCCGCTACTCGGTCGCTCAACTCAATATATGGTGCCTGGCATGGTTGTATGACTCTAGATGTGGAGGTATAGTGATTCACGAACCCGATTTCTCGACCGAAGTCTTTTCGCGACTGGGGTTTGCCGATCGGCAAGCGCTGTCGCATTTTTCGAGCCGGTTGTGGAACGCAACTTTAGCAGATGCGCTTCCGCAAGGAGTGAGGTTTGCCGTGGAGCGTCCGGTATAGTTCGGGGTAGCTCGAGGTGGTGAATGGGGGGCCGGTACTGTTGAGATGAACACACAAGGGGAGGTTTAGTAATGACCGCGTTTTTTGGCAGAGTGAAAGAGTTTATGGGATTTGGCGAACCCGGCGAGCCCATGGATGAGGCATACGCGGACTATGCCAATACTGGCTACGACGAAAGTACCAGTGATGAGGCTAGCGAAGGTTTTATTGGCAAGCGTCGATGGGCGACAAGCGAGTCGGATAGCGACTGGAACGGCGACGATCGCTCGACCCGAGGGCGCGCGCGAGGAACGTCCCAGAGTTTGGGCGGAAACGTAATTGGTATGCCTGGAGTGACGCAATCGATGGGCGAAATGGTCATTCTCAAGCCGCAGTCATTTAACGAAATGGCGGCTGTGGTGCAGTTCCTGCGCGATCGCAAGTCGGTCATTCTCAATTTGACCCTGATGGAGCCAGGAGAGGCGCAGCGTTCGGTAGATTTCGTCGCGGGGGGAACCTACGCCATCGACGGACATCAAGAGCGCGTGGGCGACAACATTTTCCTGTTCACTCCGAATTGCGTCACGGTCTCGATTCCGGACGATTTGGTGGAAGAATTGGCGGATGAAGCTGAAGCTGGAACGGCTCAAACTATCGTTCCTCCCCCGTCCATTTGGGATAACGGTGGCTTTGACGAGCTTCAGGCTGTAGGCGATCGCTAACCGTTCTCTGTGTCACGCTCCACGTTCGGGATGCCGAATTCGAGAGCGATATAGTGACTAGCGACATTGCAGCTTTCTCCCCTTACGAAACTCTGATGCAGCACAATACCGCATCTCCCTTATCTCTGGCTGTCGTTGGCGGTGGAGCAATGGGTGGCGCACTCCTGCGCGGAATCGTCCGTTCGGGGGTGCGTTCGGCTTTAGAGGTCGGGGTTAGCGAACCCAATCGTCACCTCGGAACGGCACTAGCCGACGAACTAGGAATTCACTATTTAGAGGACAATGCTGCTGCTGCGCGTGCAGACGCACTGTTACTGGCGGTTAAGCCGCAAATCTTTGCCACGGTGGTGGAGCAACTGCGATCGCACCTCCAATCCTCCGTCATCATCTCGATTCTGGCTGGAGTGAGTCTGTCTCAGTTAGAGTCTGCGTTCCCCGAGCGCGCCGTCGTCCGAGCGATGCCGAACACTCCGGCTTTGGTAGGCGAAGGGATGTCGGTGTTGAGTTTGGGAACGCACGTCAGTGAGGCTCAAGCTGAAGAGGTGCGATCGCTTTTTGCTGCTGTCGGTCGCGTCCTCACCGTGCCCGAATCGCAAATGGATGCAGTGACCGCAGTGTCAGGTTCGGGGCCGGGATTTTTAGCGGTGTGGTTGGAAGCGCTGATCGACGGGGGCGTGAACGTGGGGTTGCCGAGGGCGATCGCCACCGAACTTGCTATCCAAACTGCGTTGGGCACGGCCAAGCTGCTTCAGTCCGAATCGCTTCATCCTGCTTTACTGAAAGACCGCGTTACGAGTCCGGGGGGAACGACGATCGCGGGGGTGGCGGCAATGGAGCGTGGTGGGGTGCGAGCCGCTACGATTGCAGCAGTGAAAGCGGCGGCGGAGCGATCGCATCAGCTCCGGGAAAGGGGCTGACTACAGAGATAAGAGTTATGCTTTTCTTCGCATCGACAAGCGCGTTCGCCTCGCTGTCGATGTTGCAGTTTTTGACGGTGCAGTTTGAAGACCGATCGATAGCCCCATGCCCGAGAGCGATCGTGTTTGCAAACGCCCATTTGCTGGCACGAAGGTTACACGGTTACGGTTGGCGTGTGGATGGGTTGCGATCGGCTGCATCTAGAAGGTCGTCATGCAAGTTACGCTCGAACTGCCTGATGTGGTGGTGGATTGGGTGGGGGCGCAGGAGGGTTCGCGCGCGGGTATTCGAGTTAATCGTGGCTGACCGATATCGTCAGGGGGCGATCGCAGCGGCTGAGGTGTGGGCGTTGTTGGGGTTTCAGTCTCGCCGCTGGGAGACTTATGAGTTTTTGAAGCGGGAGCGGGCTTATCTGGATTATTCGGAGGCCGATTTAGAGAGCGATCGCGTATTGGCAGCGTAGGGAGGATGACATGACGATTGCACTCGACCTTAAACCTTTAGTGACTTGGACGGACGATCGGTTTGTCGAACTCTGTCGGGCAAATCCCGACTGGAATTTCGAGTTGACCGCGCAAGGAGAATTAATTGTCGTGGCTCCAGTAGGAATGTCGGGTGGGCGACGAGAGGCTGACACGATTGGCCAACTGTGGCTCTGGAACCGCGAAACAGAACTCGGTGAGGTTTTCAGTTCTCAAACCGTCTTTTCGTTGCCCAATGGTTCCAAGCGGATGCCAGATGTGGCTTGGATGAGCCGAGATCGTCTCAATACCGTTCCGCCCGATCGCCAAGACGGTTACGTTCCCATAGCCCCCGATTTTGCAATTGAGGTGCGATCGCCTACCGACGATCTAGAAACCTTGCAAGCGAAGATGCGGGAATATGTGGAGTGCGGGGTGCGTCTGAGCTGGCTCATCGATCCTCAGAATAAGCGGGTGGAGATTTATCGGGGCGATCGCGAGGTGGAAGTGATGGAGGCACCGACCCAGCTTTCTGGAGAAGACGTGTTGCCGGGATTTACGTTCTCGACGGCTCGACTGTTTTGAGTGAGGCGCGAGAGAAATGAGCATTAGAGGCTCAGCACCAGACGGAGGCCGTCGTCTACACGCTGCATGAGGCGATCGCTCAGACGGCTGACTCGTTCGGTTAGAAACGAGCGGTCTGCTGTGACGATTTTCGAGACATTGGCGACGGAGTCTTTTGGTAGTCCTGAGTCTTTGGCAGGGACGAGCAGGTTGCCGGGGGCTTGGGCTAGACGTAGGTTGCTGGTCAAGATAATCGCGATCGCCGTGCGGATGCGACTGCGGTTGAAGGCGTTGGCTTGAACGATGAGAACGGGGCGGCGAAACCCCGGCTCGGAGGTGACGGGGGCGGGGAGATCTGCCCACCAAATGTCTCCGCGCTGCATTACCAGCTCTCCTGAGAGAGAGATCGCGTTTGCAGTTCTGTCCAGATGGGGTCGAGGCTGCTGTCTTCTTGCTCGTACAGGGCATCGAGTTGTTCGGTGATGCGGGTTTGCTGGCGAGCGTGTAGGTATTCCTGGATGGCGTTGGCGTAGAGTTGGCTGCGAGACATGCCGCTTTGCTGGGCAAACTGTTCGGCGGCTTCAAACAGGGGGTCGGGGATGGAAATGGCGGTTTTCATGGGACGGTTTGACTCGGGTTATACCAAGCTATTCTAGCGATCGCGCTCAATGCTGACGAACTGATTTCGGCGATCGCCTCAAAGTCATCCCAATCGCTCTGTGCCCAAAAGCGATCGCTTCTACGCTTATTTGCTGGCACAAGGGTTGCACGGTTACGGTTGGCGTGTGGATGGACTGTATCTGGGAGGTTGTTGTGCAAGTTACGCTCGAACTGCCTGATGAGGTGGTGGATTGGGTGGGGGCGCAGGATGGTTCGCGCCGTGTATTCGAGTTGATCGTGGCTGACCGATATCGTCAGGGGGCGATCGCGGCGGCTGAGGTGCGGGCGTTGCTGGGGTTTCGGTCTCGGTGGGAGACTTATGAATTTTTGAAGCGAGAGCGGGCTTATTTGGATTATTCGGAGGTCGATCTAGAGAGCGATCGCGATGCTATCCAACGCGCGATCGAGCGGGGATGATTGTTGTTTCCAATACGACTCCGATTCATTGTTTGCTTCAAATCGGAGAAATTGAGCTGTTGCGAGAGCTTTTTCAAACGATCGTGATTCCTAATGCTGTAGTGAAAGAGTTATCCGATCCGCTGGCACCGGATGCGGTGAGGGAGTGGATATCGGCTCCTCCAGATTGGGTGCGCGTGCTTGCGGTTGAGGAGTCTTATTTACCTGAAAATGTCAGATTAGATCCTGGAGAGAGTGAGGCGATCGTTTTGGCGTTTCAATTGCAGGCTGACCTGGTTTTGCTGGATGAAACGAAAGCTCGGCGGGTGGCGAAACAGGAGGGGCTGAGCGTTTCGGGAACGCTGGGGGTGTTGGATCGGGCTGCATTGATGGGGTGTGTTGATCTAAAAAGGGTCGCGCATACCCCGTCAG
>JBCBTL010000268.1:0-4757 GCA_039818705.1 Cyanobacteria bacterium J06639_1 | reverse complement strand
CGCCATGCTTTCGGGCACGCTGCCGCTTTTGAGCCGAGCGAGCAGCTCGCCGCTGTCTGCGTCGATGGCCAGCAGTCCGAGGGTTTCGTCGTCGCCCAGGCTGACCAGCAGGCGCTCTGACTGAGGGTTGTAGGCGATCGCGAGTGGCGACCCCGGCAGCGCTAACGCTCTGGCCTGTTGGCGATCCAGATTGATGACCGAGAACGTCCGGTTGCCGGGGTGAGTGGCAAAGAGACGACCGTTTTGCTCGTCTAGGGCGAGGTCGAACGTACCGGCGGGCAGTCGATAGACCCGCTGAACCTCGCGGCGAGCCACGTCGATCGCTGCGAGTTGGTTGGAGTCGATACCAGCCGCGAACAGCAGTTGACGCTGCGAGTCGTACCGAACCACATTGGGGGCAAATCCCACCGGGATCTGCCACACGGTCTCGCCGGTCTCTAAATTGACAACGGCGATCGCCTGAGCTTCCAACATGCCCACCGCCGCTAACGATCCGGCTTCGAGCCAGTCAAAGCGATCGGCAACCCCCGCCAAAGACACCGAGGTTTCTACGCTGAGCGCGGGCGTGGCGGCAGCCTGAACCTCGCTCGCTGAAGCGGCGGGCGGGTTTTGGGTTAACTCTCGGGCGAAGACAGCCAGGCTGTTCGCGCAGACGAGACAGGCGGAGATCGCGACGAGCTGAGTGAGCTTCATATCGACTAATCCCGCAGCACGTATCCGACACCGCGCACGGTATGAATCAGGCGTTTTTCGCCCTCCTGCTCGATTTTGAGGCGCAGATAGCGAATGTAGACTTCAATAATGTTGGAATCGCCCATAAAGTCGTATCCCCACACGTTTTCGAGGATTTGCTGACGCGTCAACACCTGCCGGGGATGCTCCATCAAATACCGCAGCAGGTCGAATTCTTTGGCCGTCAGTTCGATATGGCGGTTTTTGACTTCCCCATCGTCTTCAGAGCGTCGCACCACTTCACGCGTAAGCGGATCGAGGGTGAGATCGAGAAAAATTAATTTACCTTCGCTCTGCCCGCCCGTGCGCCGCAGGTGCGCTCGCACGCGCGCCAATAGCTCCTGAATGCTGAACGGCTTGACGACGTAGTCATCCGCACCCGCATCGAGGCCATCAACGCGATCTTTCACGTCATCTTTGGCCGTCATCAAAATAATCGGCACGCGATTGCCGGTCTGCCGCAGCCGCTTGCAAATTTCAATGCCTGAAATGCCGGGCAACATCCAATCGAGCAGGATTAAGTCCGGCTCTCGTTCCCGCGCGGCCACCATGCCTTCGGCGCCGTCAGACGCCACGCTGACGTGATAGCCTTCGTACCCCAGCTCCAGCTCGACAAACCGAGCCAGCTTTTCCGTATCTTCAATAACTAAAACGTGACCTTTCGAGCTAGCATCCGTGCCAGACATGCAGCACTTCCTCCCCGCGATCGCGATATCCCAGGTGCGTACCCTGCGCGAACGATAGCCGCTTCATGCCCCACTCGTGCCCGTGCTCTACCCGTGCGAGCGATCGCGTCATACCGTCCTTCTGAGAACTCTAGCTTATATCCAGACTCCCAAGCGCGCTCTCTGGAGCGGTCTTGCGCTGAATCGCACATCGATTGACGCTCGACCGTCAAAAAAGACTGTTGAGAGACCCGCGCCCAGCAAAGAGCACCTGCCCGAGAAAATCGTTGCCAGTGGCTTGCTAGCGCAGCAATTGCTTCGCCCAGCGTTTGAAGCGGTCTCGGGTTTTGAGCTTGGCAGTCTTGTTCGCGCGCGGGAACTCCACGTCTGGGATGTCCTTGCCGAGGAACCCACACAGTTGCGGCCAGGCATCCCCCGTCTCCCAGCAGAATTCGGCAAAGTGCTCCGGGCATCGAGTGCTGAAGAAGTCGCGTACGGCCTGGTTTTGCTGTTCGTAGACCCGCGCGCAACCGTCGTAGTCGCCAGACATAAAGGTGTCGTGGCCGTAGATAAAGGCGTGCTTCTGCATGTGGATCTCGCCCTGAGTTTTGCCCATGTGGCTGGCAAAACTTTCTTTCCACGTCGCAGTATCTCGGCGTACGGTCAGGATGAAATAGCTGTCGGGATAGCGATCGTAAATCCACTCGTGGGCGGGCTGGCCGCCCGGAATTAGATGAGGCCAGTAAAACGGATTGTCCTGAAACACGTCATAGCGATCGATGATGTCCGTCAAAATCGCTTCAAAGTTTCCTTCCAAGACCGATATCCAACCCGTCATCCGCTCGCGATAGGGACACGATGAATAGCCGAGGATGTCTGTTGCTTTTTTCAGCGTGGTCGTGCCCGTTTTCTGAAATCCCAAGCAGAAGATTTTACGCACTGACATGACTGCCGCTCACTGATAATGACTCCTGGTAATGACTCACTGCACGTTAGGGTGCCGGGCAGACGCGATCGCTGCAAACGGTTGTCCGCATTCCCACGGACGAAAGCGGTCGGGCGAGAGCTATGACAATCTCAACATACTCTGCGATCGCTGCAATAAATCGCAAAGAACGGGAACGATAGGGCTAGACGCACGATCTTGCGGCCTATCCGGTTCCAGCCGGTGATGTCCAACTGGCGCGCGTAGCAGACCCGACTTCATCTTGGCGGCATCATGATTCGTCCGAACGAACTTCATTTGAATGTTGCGTCAGCTCGCGATTTGCTCGACGATCGCCTCTCGCCGCTATCAGGGCGATCGCTCCATCCTGATGCGGTCAACGCGCTGCGATCGCAGGCCGAGCAGTGCCGCCTGAACCTCCCGCTACAGGTCGCGATCGAACTGGCAGAGACGGACGTGAGTCTTGCCGTCGCCGTGCGGGAGACGATCGCCACCCACTTTCAGGCGGAAGCTGACGATGCCGAGCGCGATATTCGCCGGATTTTTCAGCAGGGGGCGCTCTCTTCCTGCGTCGGCCTCCTGTTTGCAGCGGCCTTGCGCAGCGTCGGCCACGTGCTCGGCCACTTGGAAATCAGTCAGGTTTCGGATGCTTTAGGCGAAAGCCTAACGGTCTTCTCGTGGGTCGCAATGTGGCGACCTGCCGAGCTGTTGCTGTACGAACACTTGCCCGTCCGTCGCCGTCGCCGCATTGCCCGCGCCCTTGCTGAAGCTGATGTGGTCGTGCGAATTCGAGAGGAACCCGCATCACCTCATCACCAGCCACCTCATCACCAGCCACCTCGTCACCCGCCATCAGGACACGTTGGCGACGCGATCGCTGACTTGCCGATGGCATCCTGAACTAGGTTTTTTGCAAGAGCATGAGGCCGAACCACTGACGGTCGTCCGTCCAGCGATCGCGCACCGTCCATCCTTTTGGCTTGAGAACCCGTTCCATGTCAGCCAGATCGAACTTCCGCGAAATCTCGGTGCGAATTGACTCCCCAGCTTCCAGTTCGACCACGAGGTCGATCGCTTTCAACGTTACCGTCTGGCGTATTTGACTGACCAGATGCATCTCGATCTGATGCTGTTCGCGGTTGTAGAAAGCGCGATGGGCGAACTGAGTTAGCTCGAAATCTCCACTAAGGCGGCAATTGAGATGACGCAGCAGGTTGAGATTGAATTCCGCCGTCACTCCCTGACTGTCGTTGTATGCCGCTTCGAGAATAGCGACCGGCTTTTGCAGATCGATGCCCAGGAGAAAATAATCGCCGACATCGACCGCAGCCGAAAGCTTGCTCAGGAAGCGATCGCAGCTCTGCGGGTCGAGATTTCCCAGCGTCGAACCGAGAAACACTACCGTCCGTTTGGCTGTCGCGACGGGCAGGCGATCCCAAACGTGAAAATAGTCATCCGCTACGGCTCGTACCCGCAACGAGGGATACGCCGCTAGTAAAGTTTTCGCACTCTGAATCAGCATTTCACTGCTGACATCTACGGGCACGTATCGAGACAGACTGCCGCGATCGCTAAAGACATCGAGCAGCAATCGGGTTTTGGTGGAACTGCCGCTGCCCAACTCGAAGAGTTCGGTGCGTCCAACTCTGTCCGCGATCGCCACAGCCACCCGTTCGAGAATGGCGGCTTCCGTGCGGGTGGGGTAGTACTCCGGGAGCTGACAAATCTGCTCGAAAAGCTGCGATCCGCGTTCGTCGTAAAAATAAGTCGAAGGCAGCCATTTTGATATGGCGCTCAACCCTGCGATCGCGTCTTCATAGTTTTGAGTTGTCCCGGTCAACCGATTGTCGATCGCTAATCTGGAATCGAGATCGCTGGGCAATGCATCAAAGGATAACGGAACAGCGGTATTGGAATTTGGTTGTAGAGAGGGGGCGGCCTCGACGCGGTCGAGACTGGCGGGACGATCCATGGGCGGAAAACCGGACTGACAACTGGACTGTTGAAGCACCCAGATGTGGATGCGGCATCAGACCCGGGGCAATTTTAACCGTCCCTTCAATCGACGCAACGGTAGTGTGTGTCACGTCACACATGACAAAAGAACACGTATGATTACTGTGAAGAGCGTGTGAAATACTACCCAATGCTATCGGAAGGCTGGTTGAGATCGCTCGTACGACGCATTCGCGGGATGTGCGTCCGAGTGCTAGCGCTCGTGTTCGGTATCGAAGTTGCCGTCATTGCGATGCTCGTGGTCGGCAATCTCATTTATGCTGCAGGCTTAAACTTTTCGCTCATTATGGGAATTTGCACGATTGTCGGCGTTTTAGTCGCAAAATCGGTAATTACCTGGCACGAACGCTATGAGGCAAAGCGAAAGTCTTCTTGAGTTTCCGCATATCAGCGGGTTC
>JBCBTL010000267.1:0-4770 GCA_039818705.1 Cyanobacteria bacterium J06639_1 | reverse complement strand
CGATGCTGAGTCGTTGACTCGCCAGCTTGGAGCCATTCAGCAACATCTCGGCGGCAGGTCAGTCATCGTCAGCATTTCGCGATCGCTCCCCGATCTCGACCCGCTCGATATCTTGAGTTCGTCCAACTCGTCACACAAAACCTACTGGCAAAGCGGCGTGGCTGGCGAGCAGGTGGCCGCAGGTGGGGCGATCGCCCGTCATGAGACCGCCGGCACTTATCGGTTTGCCTCGGCTCGGCAGTTCGCCCAACAGCACAGCCCGATTGTCTTGGGAAACGCGAAGCCTCGCTTTTTCGCGCAGTTCTCGTTCTTCGATCGCGTTGGTTCCGACTATCCATTTCCGGCAGCCAGCATCACCCTGCCCGAATGGACTGCAATCCGATCGCGCGGGCGCTGTACGGGCATCACTAATGTCCGAATCGACTCCGAAACTGTTCTCGATCGCCTCGTCGAACGCATCGAACAGCAGTTTTTGCAGTTCGAGCGATCGCCTCGCAAATCTTTCTCGCGCTCGGGCGATCGCCCTCTCACCTTCCATCCCGTTGCAGACGCGGCAGCCTTTCGCACCGCTGTAAGACATGTCCTCGACGCGATCGCCAACGAATACCTGCACAAAGTCGTCTTGGCGAGAGCGATTGACGCGATCGCTCCCCATCCCTGGCAGCCGCTCGACGTGTTGCGACAGTTGCGGCAAACGTATCCCGATTGCTACGTGTTTGCGGTAAGTGGCGATCGCGGTCAGACATTTCTGGGGGCGAGTCCCGAGTGCCTAGTGCGCCGTCAGGGAAATCTCGCGAGCGTGGATGCTTTAGCGGGTTCAGCTCCCCGAGGAGCGAACTCAGTCGATGACGACATTTTGGGGCATCAGCTTCTCGACAGCACCAAAGACCGCCGCGAACACGATTGGGTGGTGAAAGCGATCGCCACTCGCCTGAGCGATTTAGGACTCACGCCCGACGTAGCACGCGCTCCCGCCCTCCTTCAACTCGCCTCAATTCAGCACCTCCACACCCCCATCTCCGCCGTCGTTCCCGACTCGCTGCACCTACTCGACCTCACCGCCGCGCTCCACCCCACCCCCGCTGTCGCGGGCGCACCTGCGGCGGCAGCCACCCAGCACATCCAGGCTTGCGAACCCTTCGAGCGCGGTCTCTACGCTGCTCCCATCGGCTGGATGGACGATCGCGGCAATGGCGAAATGGCCGTTGCGATTCGCTCGGCGCTGTTAAGCGATCGCCGCGCCCGCCTCTACGCCGGAGCGGGCATCGTGCGTGGTTCCGATCCCGATAAAGAACTGCACGAAATTCAGCTCAAACTGCAAGCGCTCGTCGATGCCCTCGCCTAAATGTTTTCTCCCCGTCTAATTCGAGCCGACAAACAGGAGATCGTCTTCCGATCGCCTCTTTCCGCCTGGTGGCTGCGGGGCATGTTGGCGCTCGGACTGGGAGCGATCGCCTGGGGCTGCTGGACGTGGAATCGGCGCTGGGGCTGGGCGTGGATCGTGTTGGGGAGTTTGCTGGCGATCGCGGCCTTCCAACTGGAATTTATCGATCTAACCCTCGATTTGGAGCAACAGCAGTACGCGCTGCGCCGCCAGGACGTGCTGGGCGATCGCCGCAGCACGGGATCGTTTCATCAGTTCGAGTGCGTTGAAATGCGTCCGGTCAAATACTGGACGGGACAGAAATTCGGCGCGTTTTTGCAATGGAAGCGCGGCAGTCACCGCATGGTGCGAGCCAACACCAGCGCGCCCCGGCGAGGCAGTGCCTGTTTAGAACTCCATCGGTCGAAGCGAGCGGCCAGAAAAGCGACCGAACGACTGGCGAGGCGATTGCAGGTACCTGAAAGCGATCGCACCAAAGATCCGATCGATTTACCCTGAGCGTGCATGACTGTCAGTCTGAGTCCTCATGACAGTCGAGAACCACGGAAGACGCTACAAGAGTTCAAAGGCTGCATCAAAAACAATCAGCTCTACATCACGGATGACGGCGAGCATTACCAACAAGGGGGGCACATCTGTCCATGCAGGTCAGGCCAAAGGTTCTCAACAGAGAGTCAACATACGCTCTTGCAACAGTATCTACCGGGGAGTCAGAAACCTGAAGCGCCTAAAGCTGCTTGATTCCCTCGGTTTCGATCGCTCTCAATCCAATTGCCAACCCCAAATACTCGCAACAGCGGCGATTGAAAACCAGCCTGCTATTGACTTGAGTATGTCGCGTTCTCTTTACATGCAGCCGTTCCAGCCCACTTTACCTGCACTTCTCGCGATCGCCCCTGAAGGTCAAGTCCAACTCTCGACAGTCAGACCTGCGGACTCAATTCGTGAGGCGACGAGCTTCAACTGCCTCGACCGTTTGACTGCGCGCTTGCGAATCGGAGGGCTGCAGGTAAACCACCAGTGCCGCGATCGTCGCGGCGGTGACGACCAAAGTTGGTGCCCATCTTCTCAACATATTGATATCCCCCGCTCTGTCGCTAACTTGCACCTCGGCACTCAAGAGGATAACAGGGAAAACACTTAGGGTTCAAGAATTTTGAGTAATATTTAACGATGCGAAGTGATGCAATCGCTCTAGATGTCTGTAAAAGGAGGTTTTACGCAGTTCCACCGATCTGAATCACTTTGGTAAATCCACCCGAGTGCCAACGACTGACCGAACGCGGTAAATGGGACGGTTTTGAGATTCGTGGTAGGTGCGCATCATCAGTTCCGCGAGCAGACCGAAGCAAAGCAACTGCACTCCGGCCAAGACCAGCAATACGCCCAGGACGAGCAAGGGGCGATCGCCAATGTCCTGACCTAGGACGAGTTTGATGAAGACGAGGTAAATCCCGATCGCGAGTCCGGCTAGGGTTGACGAAGCGCCCATACTGCCGAAGACGTGCATCGGTCGCGTTAGAAACTTCTGCATGAAGTAGACGGTGAGCAAGTCCATCACCACCCGAAACGTTCGTCCCAATCCGTATTTGCTGGAGCCGAAGCGGCGGGGGTGGTGAGTCACGGGGATCTCGGTAATTTTGGCACCTTCGATGTAGGCGAGCGCTGGGAGAAAACGATGCAGTTCGCCGTAGAGGTGCATGTCAGCGATCAGTTCGGCACGGTAGGCTTTGAGCGAACAGCCGTAGTCGTGCAGCCGCACCCCCGTGATGCGACCGATGAGCCAGTTGGCAATTTTGGAAGGTAGCAAACGAGTTAAGGCAGCGTCTTGACGGTGCTTGCGCCAGCCGCTGACGAGATCGAACCCTTCGGAAAGTTTGGCAAGCAGATTGGGAATATCGACCGGGTCGTTCTGTAAATCGCCATCGAGCGTCACGATCGCCTGGCCACGCGCGTAGTGAAATCCGGCTGCCATTGCAGGAGTTTGGCCGTAGTTGCGCCGCAGCAGAATGGCGATTAAGTCGTCGCGATCGCCTGCCAACCGTTGCAACAGGTCGGTGGAACCGTCAGTCGAGCCGTCGTCCACGCAGATGAGTTCGTAGCTGAGGGCATGTTGCCGCAGGGCAGAAGCGATCGCGTCGATCAGTTTCGGCAAGCTTTCGACTTCATTGTAGATGGGCACAACGACGGAGACTTGCAGCGATCGCGGGGGGGAAGGGACGATCGCGGGGGCGGTGACGGGGGAAACAGACGACGAATTCATGAATGGCGGACGGGGATGACGGCTAAACCCGCTCCTAGTATTTCCGCTAGCGTACCAATCAACCGATACAGTGCCACTGCTTGAACCAGTACGCCCGCGTCGAGTTGACCTTGCATCAGGGCGATCGCGGTGGCCTCAAACACCCCCAATCCACCTGGTGCGCCGGGAATCACCAGTCCCAGCACCCAAGCCACGCTAAATCCGCTCGTCACTGCCAAAAACTGACTGGCGGGTAAGGGAGACAGGGCTAAAGCAATTGCCAAGAATCCCACACTCCGCAGCAGCACGAATCCCACTTCTCCCAGCAGCGGCTTGAGTGGATAGCTTTGCAGGCGGGCGGGCGTATCGGTTTGCGAGGCTTTTTTCTCCAGCAGTCGCGCGACGCGATTGAGCCAGCGCGGATGAATGCCGATCAGGACGAGAACCAGACCGATCGCGATCGCCCAGCCCCCCGCCCAGCGCAGTCCGGCGATCGCCACTAGGAACGCCGCCGCTGCCATCAACAAAGGCTCCAACGCGGTACTCAGCGTGGCCGCTCCCAAGCTCGACCCCAACGATTTCAGCGCCGTCACCCGCCCGTAGAAATGCCACACGTTGCCGGGGGCGTATTTAGCAATGTTGGTGCGCAGGTAAATCCGCGCCGCCTGAACGCCCGAGACGGGCTGCCCCAATTCTCGAACGATCCAGCCCCACACCCACCCCGCCCAGCAGTGAGCGACGAGCGTGACGAGTCCTGATGCGATGAGTAAAGCGATATCTCTGCGATCGAAGTTGAAGCTCGACACCGATTGCCAGTGCGCGATCGCCGCCTGACCCACGAACCCCAAACACGCGACCACCACCACCCAGCGAATATAGGGTTTGAACTGGGAAAGGGCTTTGGGCAGCATGTCGTCCGCGATCGCCAACGGGCACACTGTAGCGCGAAGCGATCGCTGCAATACTCAGCTACACCACAGGAGGTGTCTTCAAGTTTAAGACAGGCTCGTGGAATGCTACAGCAGCATGTTCAGCTCTATTGAGAAGCCACTGTGGGATGAGAGTCCATTCAATTGTCGATTCAGAGCCATAATGCTGGAGAATGACAGGATATTTCTCGTGTTTTTTCCATCGCTGATGGATA
>JBCBTL010000266.1:0-4790 GCA_039818705.1 Cyanobacteria bacterium J06639_1 | reverse complement strand
GGGACATTGGCGATCGCCGGCAGCAACTCTTAAAGCACCAGTCGCAAAGCTCGAAGCGCTAGTAGCAAATCTCGAAACCGCGCAAGCCTTCCGGCGTTTCCGTTTGAGTTTCTACCTGACTCACCTCAGCCGCCGGACTGCCGCGATGACACCACTGCACGGCGCGCTCCAAGCGATCGGAGCTAGCCTCAAAAACGGCTTCCACTCGTCCGTCGGGGAGATTGCGCACCCATCCCGTAACGCCCAGCGATCGCGCCATTTGCTGAGTGTGGAACCGATAGCCCACTCCCTGCACGCGCCCAGATATCGACACGCGAACGCGATGGATTTCGCGGTTGGGTGCGGGCTGGGGGCGCTCGGGAGGCCGTGCGTACTGGCTCATTGCAAAAGGGGCTCGAAGGCAAGGGTGAAGGTCAATTTAACTCGAAGCAGGCAGGCTCGAAGGCAAGCAAACTCAAATCCGGGCAAACTCGAATCTCGATCTATGACTCGATCTATGACTCGGCTACGTGGCAGAAGACGGCGTTTCCAATGGGGCTCGTTCTCGACTAGAGGAAACCACCCGACGCAGCACGCCATTCAAAAATGATGCTGTATCCTCATCGCCATATTTCTTCGCCAGTTCGATCGCTTCATTGATTGCCACCCGCTGCGGCACGCTGCTCAAGATGTCCATTTCCGCCACTGCCACCCGCAAAATATCGCGCTCGATGCGCCCCAAACGACTGAGCTTCCAATTCACCAGGGCGGTCTCAAGCTGTGCGTCGATTTCGGTCTTGCGGGTTTGGACGGCGATCGCCACTCGCACGGCATAGTCGCGCACCTCCAGCCTGTCCGCGTGGTGGACGAACTCGGGTAACGTGATGGCCGCACCGAGCTGATTGATCGCGGTTTGGGTGGTGCCAATGGCTTCGTGCATCTCCGAACGCGCCCCTTGCAGTCGCCGTTCGAGCTGCTCCAGATACTTGGCGGCGCTGTCAACGGCGGCGATCGCGTTTTCGGTGACCCCCTTCACTTCGTTCAACACCGTACTGGCCGACGTTTGCGCTAAATTGGCGGTTTTTAGGGCCATCATTTGGCGATGAAGCTGTTGTTGGGCTTGTTTCACCCGCGCCAGTTCCGGCTGATACCCTGCTGCTTCCCGTTTGGTCTGCGGCTCGTCTGCAGGAGACAGAGGCAGGGGCACGGCGGCTTCCGTATCTTGCAGTTGGCGATCGCTGCCGCTGACGCGATCGGAGGCTCGTTCGAGCGTGTCGTGCACCTCGCGTTCAAGCGAGCGGATGGCGGCCAACACCAAATCTTCAATGGCACTTAACTCCAGCTTTTCCGCCGTCGCGGGCAGTTGGCTTACACTCAACAGCGCTAATTCTCGCGCCACGCGGCGGGGTTGCATGGGTCGTCGGGGCTAACAGCTTTGTCATGCTAGCAAGGGACGTTCGGGAGTTGGTACGTCCCGACGCGACTGCGTTCGCAATCTTCAGGCGGCGACTTTTTGCTGAATGCGAGCCAGCAATGCCTGAGGCTCCAGTACGCCCTCGATGCGATCGACGGGCTGACCGTCTTTGAACAGAATCAGCGTTGGCAGCGCGTATACCTGCCACTTGGCCGCGATTTGCTCGTATTTCTCCGTGTCGATTTTGACCACCATCAAGTCATCCCCGATCTGGGCTTTCACGGCGTTCAAGATCCCCGCCATCATCCGACAAGGCCCACACCACGAGGCGTAGAAGTCCACCAGCACAGGCACGGTGGCATTCGCAATCATGTCGTCAAAACTGCGGAACTTTTGAGTCTGAGCCACGGTGACGCTCCTGGGTGCCCGACAGGCGATGAATTAGTAATTCATTCCATGCTAGGCGGTTGCGAACGCAGCGATCGCCCCTATCCGCAGCCCCAGAGTCCGCCACGGGGTACAATTGTCGCGTTTCCGTTCGGGCAAGCCGACTTAACCATGATTTCCAGTAACGACTTCCGCACGGGCACGTCGATCGAACTCGACGGTAGTCCTTGGAAAGTGATCGAGTTTCTGCACGTCAAACCTGGCAAAGGCTCGGCTTTCGTCCGCACCAAACTGAAAAACATGATGTCCGGCAACACGGTGGAACGCACCTTCCGCGCAGGTGAAATGGTGCCCCAAGCTGCTCTCGAAAAATCGGACGTGCAATACCTTTATCCCGAAGGCGAAGACTACGTCTTTATGGATATGGAAACTTACGACCAGTTCGGCCTCAGCTCCGACCAAATCGGCGATAAGGTCAAATACCTCAAAGAAGAAATGGAAGTCGCCGTGCTGCGCTGGGGCGAGCGCGTCATTGACGTGGAACTGCCCACCTCGGTGATTTTGGAAGTAACCGAAACCGATCCGGGCGTGAAAGGCGATACTGCTACGGGTGGCACCAAACCCGCCAAGGTCGAAACCGGGGCGGAAATTCAGGTGCCTTTGTTCATCAAAATCGGCGAAAAGATCAAAATCGATACCCGCAGCGACACTTACTTGGGTCGCGAATCCTAAATGTGCCTGAAGCGCGATCGCGCTTCGTACTTCGTAGCCGCACTCGACGGAGTCAGCAGAAAGTCTTGAGTTCAATTGATTGGCAAGAAATCCGGGAATTACTGGCCGCCGTCGATCGCGCGGATGTGGCCGAACTGACGATTGAATCGGGGGATTTGAAACTCTCCATTCGCAAGCGCGAGGGAGCCGTTACCGCCGCCGTGGCGATGCCTGCGGCTGCACCCCTCGAAGCGGTCTCTCCGGCAGCGATCGCCCCCCCTCCCCAGCCGCCAGTTGCGCCAACGCCCGTTCCCGAACCCGTCAGCGCCCCGCCCCCCGGTCAGGCCGCATCCGATCGCTGGGAAATCGTCACGGCTCCCATGGTGGGTACGTTTTATGCAGCCTCGGCTCCCGGCGACCCCCCCTTCGTGCGCGAGGGCGATCGCGTGGCTGACGGCCAAACCCTGTGCATTATCGAAGCGATGAAGCTGATGAACGAACTGGAGGCCGAAGTTTCCGGTCGCATCGTTGAAATTCTGGTGGAGAACGCCCAGCCGGTCGAATTCGGTCAGCCGTTAATGTATATCGATCCGAACAGCTAAACCCCTTATGAAAACGCCGCAAGCATCCCCTTCAGTTGCCATTCGAGGCAGCACCCAACTATTCGGACTGATCGGTCACCCTGTCAGTCACAGTCTGTCCCCGGCAATGCATAATGCGGCTCTCACTGCACTGGGGATTGACGCGGCTTACGTCCCGTTCCCCGTCGCACCTAGACATTTAGAGCAGGCGATCGCGGGTTTAGAGGCGATCGGCGTGGGCGGGTTCAACATCACCATTCCCCACAAGCAAGCCGTTTTGCCGCTGCTAAAATCTGCGAGCGACACCGCCCGCGCCGTTGGAGCGGTGAACACGGTCTACCGTCTGCCGGATGGCGGTTGGGGGGGCAGGAACACGGATGTTGAGGGCTTCACCCGTCCTCTCCCCGCGCTGAACTGGCGCGGTCGCAAAGCTCTGGTTTTGGGATCTGGCGGCGCGGCACGAGCGGTCATCCAGGGCTGTTTGCAGCTCGGCTTTGCTGCCGTTCGCGTGGTCGGTCGCTCTGGCGCTCGCCTGTCTTTGCTGGAAACCGAATGGCCGGATTTCGTCCGTCCGATCTTGTGGAACGATGTCGGTTCCGTCTTGGCGGATAGCGATCTAGTCGTCAACGCCACCCCCGTCGGGATGCATTCCGACAGCGATCGCGAAGCGATCTCGAAATCCCCCATCAGCGAAGCCGACATCGCGCAACTACCCGACGCGGCCATTGTCTACGACTTGATTTACACGCCCCGACCGACGCGACTCTTATCTCTAGCCAAAAAACGAGGGCTGTTGGCGATCGATGGCTTGGAGATGCTGGTACAGCAGGGGGCGATCGCGCTGTCGCTGTGGTTAGGCGATCGTGAGGTGCCTGTCGGTGTCATGCGCGAAGCTGCCGAACGCAGTTTGGGATGAGACTTTTTCCCGCTCTGACACCAACCAGATGCTTTAGATTTTCTTTTTGATTCGTCACGCCAGGCGATAAGCTATCGATGGTTTACGCCAGGGAACTTTTCCGTTCGCGAGCTATTTAGGAGATCGGTGGAATGACGGAGCACGTAATCGAAACCATTGCCCCCCACGGCGGCACGCTAGTCGATCGCATCGCAACGGCGACGTACAAAGCAGAAATTGAAGAGCTGGCTCCGACGCTGCCGCGCGTGACGTTAGACGCACGGGCACAGTCCGACTTAGAAATGATCGCGATCGGCGGGTTCAGCCCTCTGACTGGCTTTATGGGGCAAGCGGACTACGAATCGGTCGTCACCGACATGCGCATGAGTGACGGTACGGCTTGGTCGGTGCCCGTCACGCTTTCAGTGGATGAAGACGTGGCGAATTCCGTTCAGGTCGGCCAAACAGTGGGCTTGAACGCCGCAGACGGTCGCTTGCTCGGTGCGATGGAGCTACAAGAAAAGTATCACTACGACAAAGAAAAAGAAGCACAGCACGTCTACCGCACCACCGAAGACAAGCACCCCGGCGTGAAAGTGGTGTACGAGCAGGGTCAGGTCAACTTGGCTGGCCCCGTGACGCTGCTGCAGCGCGAACCCCACCCGCTGTTTCCCAAGTACCAAATCGATCCGGCTGCGTCGCGAGCTGCGTTTGTGGAAAAAGGCTGGAAGACGGTCGTCGGTTTCCAAACTCGCAACCCGATTCACCGGGCTCACGAGTACATCCAAAAGTGCGCCCTCGAAATCGTAGACGGCCTCTTTTT
>JBCBTL010000265.1:0-4791 GCA_039818705.1 Cyanobacteria bacterium J06639_1 | reverse complement strand
CTTCGGCAAACTCGGAGGGCTCTGAGGTCGGAACCCGTATTTCCATGTGTGGCTCTGGGATGTAACGGCTCGCAGTGTGTCAAACTACGTAGTGAGGTTAGAGCGCTTCGCGTTCGAGCCGGGGAAAGTGGGTCTCGCCCACTTTTTTTGTTGTTTTAGCGCTCGGTTGTGCAGACATCGCCGACTCGTGCGGCGACCTGCTGCGATCGCCTTTTTCCCTCTCATGACTCACCCTCTCGCTACTGAAGTCGAACGTCTCGCTCAACCCATCGCCTCCTCGCTGGGGTTAGAGGTCGTTCGGGTCGTATTTCATACGAATCAACGCCCGCCCGTGATGCGCGTGGACGTGCGCCGTCCCGATGCTGACGAAACCAGCCACGCCGACTGCGAAGCCCTCAGCCGCGCCCTCGATGCCCGACTGGATGAAGCCGATCTCGTGCCCGGTAACTACATGCTGGAAGTGTCGAGTCCGGGGCTGTCTTCGCATTTGAGTAGCGATCGCGATTTCACCTCTTTTAAAGGGTTTGGCGTGGTCGTGTCGGTCGAGCCGCCTCATAAGGGGCGATCGAGCTGGAGCGGGACGTTGCAGGGACGCGATGACGAGTTCGTGCTGATTTCCTGCAAAGGACGGCGGGTGAAACTGCCGCGCGCGATCGTGCAGGACGTGGAGCTGGAAGATGGAGAATCTGGATAGTTTTTCTAGCTGTCTGGACGAGTTCGAGCGTCTCGCTAAGATCTGATGCCCCCCGGTTGAGTGCCTTGTTTGTTTTTTGCCTGTTTTAAGGAGCGATCTCTATGTCTATGGTGCCGTTGCCCGGATTGGGCGAAATGGTCGATACCATCAGTCGAGAGCGCAATCTCCCCAAAAGTGTTGTGAATGAAGCCCTGCGCGAGGCGCTGCTGAAGGGCTATGAGCGCTATCGAAAGACGCTCCAGCGCGATAGCAGCGTGTTCGACGAAACCTATTTCGATAATTTCGACGTGGAGCTGGACGTAGAAGAAGGTGGGTTCCGCGTCCTCGCCACGAAGACCATTTTGGAAGAGGTGTACGATGCCGACCACGAAATTGGTCTAGCAGAAGTGCGTCAGGTCGCCCCTGAAGCGGAAGCGGGCGGGCAAGTGGTGGTGGATGTGACCCCCGAACAGATCGATTTCGGGCGCATGGCCGCGATTCAGACCAAGCAAGTCCTCTCCCAAAAGCTGCGCGACCAGCAGCGCCGGCTGATCCAAGAAGAGTTTCAGGATCTTGAAGGGACGGTGTTGCAAGGTCGGGTAGTTCGCTTCGAGCGGCGATCGGTGATCGTGGGGGTGTCCAGCGGGTTCGGTCAGGCCGAGGTAGAAGCGGAAATTCCCAAGCGGGAGCAGTTGCCCAACGATCGCTATTCCGTCGGTGCGACTTATCGCGTGTTCCTGAAGCGGGTGGCGGAAGGGTCGCGTCGGGGGCCGCAGCTCATCGTGTCGCGGGCGGATGCGGGGCTGGTGGTGTATCTGTTCGCGGTGGAAGTGCCCGAGATTGAAGACGACATCGTCCGGATCGTGGCGGTGGCGCGGGAAGCGAATCCGCCGTCTCGGAACGTGGGGCCGCGCACCAAAATTGCGGTCGATACGGTGGAACGGGATGTCGATCCGGTGGGGGCTTGCATCGGCTCGCGCGGTTCGCGCATTCAGGTGGTCGTGAACGAACTGCGGGGCGAAAAGATCGACGTGATTCGCTGGTCGCCCGACCCTTCCACTTACATTGCGAATGCTCTCAGTCCCGCCCGGATTGCCGAGGTGCGCTTGGTCGATCCCGAAGTTCAACAGGCGCACATCCTCGTACCGCCCGACCAGCTTAGTTTGGCGATTGGGAAAGAGGGTCAGAACGTGCGCTTGGCGGCGCGGCTGACGGGATGGAAGCTCGACATTAAAGATGCAGACGATTATTACGAGCGGGAAGCGAACGGCGAAATTATGTATGTCGCGCCCGAGCGTCCCGTCATCATTCCTGATGAAGATGAGATGACGGAAGAAGAGTTGGCCGAGATGCAAAACGTCGAGGACAACAACGCTCAACCGATCGCGGAGTTCGATTTCGATGCTGAATTCGCTGTCGCATCTGAAGTTTCAGCCGTCGTTGAGGAACCTGCCGCCGAGCCGGAGGAGTCTGAAGCGGAAGCTGGAGAGCCTGAAGCCAAGTCTGAGAGTGCTGAGGAGTCTGAGGAGGCGTAGGCGATCGCTCTTCGTTCTCACGACCCAAACCGTTCGCTGCGAACCTTCTTTCGCGATCGAGGCGGTATAATCGCATCCAAGTGTTCGGAACTCAGGCCAAAACTATGTCCAATCCCCGGTTTCAGCGGAACTCCAAGCGTCAGGTGGAAGCCCTGCAAGCGTTGGTGTGGCAAGTGTGGGTGTGGTTCGTCAGTTTGGTGAACGAGTGGATTTTGCCGGAAGATCGCGGCATCGATGCCGAAGCCGTGGCTGCTTGGTGTCAGCAATACCTCGCCGATCGCGACCCGGGCGAGCTGCAATATCGCGGCATGACGATGGCTCCTCAGGGGATTGCAAAACCCAGCTCGACTACGTTTGCCTATCGCGGCTTGATGGTTGCAGCAGCATTGCCCGAGGCGAGCTTCGCGATCGCCGCCCTCCCTGCCGCCACGGCAGAACCGTTCGTTCCTGTGTATCAGCAAAAACTGCGATCGCTCTTGCTCGAAAAAGGCTGGCAAGATGTGGACGAGATGGCAACCACGCCGTCGTTGCAAACCACCTATCGCGGTCGCGCTCTGTAGCTCGATTGCAAATATCGAAACTTAGACCTTCTCGCGGTTTGCTGTGAGAAGGTTTTGCGTTTTCAAGTGATAGAGATCCGCGCGATCGCGTACTTCACACGTCCCCATCCGCGCGCAATCCGATACTCGCAGGAGATATCGGCTAGACTCGAAAGGCATCGATGCCTTTAAGGTTCGCAACATTATGCCTTCATCTCGATCGCTCGCCGTCCGCGAATTGCCTTTATTTCCGCTGCCGGGCGTGGTTTTGTTTCCCGGTCGCCCGTTACCGCTGCATATCTTCGAGTATCGCTACCGGATGATGCTCAACACGGTCTTAGAAAGCGATCGCTGTTTTGGCGTGCTGTTGTGGGATGCCAATGCCGAACAGGCGGCACGCATCGGCTGTAGCGCCGAAGTCATTCAGTCGCAGCGATTACCCGACGATCGCTACAACATCATGACCGAAGGCCAGCGCCGCTTTCGGGTGCTCGAATACGTGCGCGAAAAGCCGTTCCGCGTGGGTCTAGTGGAGTGGATTGACGACGAGCCGGACGAGAACGACCTGACGAAGTTAGTGTCCGATACGCAAGCGCTCCTCAAAGACGTCGTGCACTTGTCGAGCAAGCTCACCGACCGCGAAATCGAGCTGCCGGACGACATTCCCGACGATCCAGCCGATCTGTCGTACTGGATTGGCGGTCATTTTCAGGGAGCAGTGGAAGAGCAGCAAGCGCTGTTGGAAATTCGCAGCGCAGCAGAACGATTGCGTCGCGAAGCCGAGCTTTTAGAGACCACGCGCAAACACCTCGCGGCTCGAACGGTTCTCAAGGATACCTTTCAGGGGTAGCGCGATTGGCGATGATGGCAGTGGATCGCGTCGCGCGATCCCGATTTCACGCGAGCTGAGAACACATGGACATCGGCGTTCCCAAAGAGATTAAAGATCGAGAGTTTCGAGTGGGTTTAACTCCGGCAGCAGTAAGGGCGTTAAGCGATCGCTCTCATCGCGTGCGGGTACAAACGGGAGCGGGAGACGGCGCGGGCTTCAGCGATGCTGACTACGAGAAAGCCGGAGCCGAAATCGTTCCCGATGCCGCCACCGCCTACGGCGCGCAGATGGTCGTCAAGGTCAAGGAACCGATGCCCGCCGAATACGGGTTCGTCCGCTCCGACCTGATTTTATTCACGTACCTCCACCTCGCCGCCGATCGCGAGTTGACCCACGCCCTCATGGAGTCTGGCGCGACCTGCATCGCCTACGAAACCGTCCAGCTCGATAACGGTTTGCTGCCGCTGCTGGCTCCGATGAGCGCGATCGCGGGTCGCCTGTCCGTCCAGTTCGGCGCGCATTACCTGACTCGGCCTTACGGTGGTCGCGGGGTTTTATTGGGAGGCGTTCCGGGCGTGCGTCCGGGCTGCGTCACGATTTTGGGGGGCGGCGTAGTCGGTACGGAAGCCGCGAAGATGGCAGTGGGTCTCGGCGCGCGCGTTCAGATTTTGGATGTCAACGTCAAGCGTTTGAACGAGCTGGGAGAGCTATTCGGCTCGCGCGTGGAACTGCTCTACAGCACGGCGCAAAGCATTGAAGACTGCGTCAAACAAACGGATTTACTGATTGGAGCCGTGTTGCTGACCGGGCAGCGCGCGCCGACGTTAGTCCCGCGATCGCTTGTCGCCCAGATGGTGCCGCGATCGGTCATCGTCGATGTCGCCGTCGATCAGGGAGGCTGCATCGAAACCATCCACCCCACCACCCACAGCGAGCCGACCTACGAAGTCGATGGTGTGGTGCATTACGGCGTTGCCAACATCCCCGGCGCAACCCCCTGGACTTCCACTCAGGCTTTGGTAAATTCGACCTTGCCTTACGTGCTGGCATTGAGCGATCGCGGCGTAGAAGACGCCTTCGCCCGCGATCCCGCCCTCGCCAGAGGCTTGAATATTGCCGCCGGTCCCATCAAACACGAAGCCGTGCGCGACGCCTACCCCGATCTAGAGGCTTAAGTCGTATTGGGGGGAGCATGCACCCGAAGAATTACCG
>JBCBTL010000264.1:0-4791 GCA_039818705.1 Cyanobacteria bacterium J06639_1 | reverse complement strand
CGCTGAGGTCGATTTCGCCAGCCTCGCGTTCAGCAGCGTCACCAATCCCGATGAATAGGTCTACGCGCCCGGCGCCGCGAATGGCTCCGCCCGTATCTTGGTCGAGCACGTAGCGGCTTTCCCAACCCGTCACGTCCTGTTTCGCCAGGCTCGAAATTTCAGGTACTCCCGCTGCAGTGCCGGGTTTTTCAACTTTCGGACGACCCGAGGCCAAAGGTGCGTGAACGAGCGCTGGCGCGCCAGGAGGCATGAGAGATTTATCCGTTGCCACCGATCGCCCCTCAGTCACGGGTACGTTGAGGCTGCCAATAGGAGGAGCGCCCTCAGTCGGCTCGAAAAAGACAAATCGTTGATTGCGGGGCAGGTACTCGTCTAGATCTTGCGGGCGATCGCGGAAATACTCGCGAATTTTGGCCAAACTCAACGCCTCCCGCGTAAATTTGCCGTCCGCCACCAGTTGCTTGCCGATGCTGGTGTAGTCGTATTCCGTCCGTCCGGCGTAGCCCACGGTCATCAGCTTGCCATCGGTCAATTGCAGGCGCGCCGACCCCTGAACCTGCACCAAAAACGCATCCAGGCGATCGCGCAGCCACACGAGTTCTAATCCCTGCAGAGGGCCGCGATCGCTTCGCAACCCGTCAGCACCCTCCAAATCGGCGCGGGTGGGATGCGGCAAAGGCCACGTCTCTAAATCTGCGGGACGACGATACAGAGGATAGCGATACTCAGACGTACGCTCTCGGCTAGCCGCAAACGTCGGCGAGTAGTACCCCGTAAACTCCACCGTGCCGCGACCGTCTGTCCCCGCAGCGCGATAAAACCGAAACTCCGATCGCACGGCAGCATTGAGTGCTTCGGGAGAATCCGCAGCGAGGACGAGCTGGCGAAATCGCTGCAGACTGCGCCGCACGCGATCGCGGGTCACGCCCGGCGGTAACGTCAATTCGGCATAGTCTTCCACTGCAGCGGGGGTTTCCAGATACGTCAAACTGCGCGCGATCGCGATCGACAGTCGATCCTTATCTCCCACTCCCCCGTTGTGGAACCATAAGCGGCGATCGCGTCCTAGTTCTGCGGGTAACGTGCTGGTTTCGACCGGTTGCAGCGGGATAGCGATCGCCCGATTCGATCCGACCAGCAGAGCAAGTGCGATCGATCCCGCCGTCAATAGTCCTCGTTTTCGAGTCGCAAACAGTCCTCGTCTTCGAGTCGCAAACAGTCCCCGTCTTCGAGTCGCGACCATGACACCCTCACGCGATCGGCTGTGGATCGATGCTACCGCTCGGTTTAGAATCGCGCACGCCTCGGGCATTGAGTGCGTCTTCGAGAAGATGACCTTAAAACTGCCACAGTGGAACGCAAAGCGATGCGAGAAAACACCCCAAAGCTGCTCCGGCAATGACTTGGATCGGAGTGTGACCTAATAATTCCTTGAGCCGTTCTTCATTAAAATGAGGCTTTTCGCTAAAGGATTCTTCGACAATTTTATTGAGGATTCGCGCCTGTTTGCTGGCGGCTAAGCGAATCCCGGCAGCGTCGTACATGACGATAAAGGCAAACACCACAGAAGCCGCAAACAACATGCTGTCCCAGCCTTCCTGAAGGCCAATCCCAACCGCTAGAGCGGCCACCAGTGCCGCATGGGAGCTGGGCATCCCTCCCGTTTCCACCAGCACGTGAAAATCGAGCTTACCCGACTGCAGATAGCGCATGATCAACTTCATACCTTGCGCGACAAGGCTAGACAGCAAGGCAATCCACAAAACTCGGTTGGCGAGCAGTTGTTCCAGCATGGAGAATAACGCGGGGCGAGCTGCAGTGGGGGGAGGTGGAGATAAAGGAGAACGCGAGGCGATTTACATAGAGCCAACCAAGAGGTGGGGATGTTTTGAGAGGCCACCCAGATGCGGAGTTAGTGACTGCGACTGGTGATGAAATCGGCAAGGGCGAGGAGGGGGATGGCGCGATCGCCGTAGGGAGCGAGCTGTTGCTTAGCTGCAGCAATCAGAGCATCTGCCTTACGCCGAGATTCCTCCAACCCCCAAAACTTAGGGTAGGTAGCTTTCGCCGCCGCTTCGTCTTTGCCCGCCGTTTTGCCCAATTGATCGCTCGTGGCCGTCACGTCGAGAATGTCGTCAATAATTTGAAAAGCCAAACCGATGTCGCGAGCAAACGCGGTCAGTCGCATCACCATATCCTCGTCGGCTCCTGCCAAGATCGCCCCCGACACCACCGAAATTTCGAGGAGTGCGCCGGTTTTGTGAGCGTGAATGTATTCCAACGTCTCGACCGGAATCTGTTTGCCTTCCGATTGCAGATCGACCACTTGACCGCCTACTAACCCCGAGGCGGCAACGGCGCGACCGAGCTGACCGATAACCCGCAATACGCGATCGGGCTCGACATCGCGCGTGCGCGCTGCGACGAACTCGAAGGCGTATGCCAGCAAGGCATCTCCTGCCAGGATGGCAATGTCTTCCCCATACACCTTGTGATTGGTGGGCTTGCCCCGCCGAAAATCGTCGTCATCCATCGCCGGTAGATCGTCGTGGATCAACGACATCGTGTGGATCATTTCTAGGGCGCAGGCCATCGGCAGAAGCTGCGCGTCGCCCCCGCCTGCCAGCTCGCCTGCGGCCAAACACAAAATCGGGCGCAGTCGCTTGCCACCTGCCATCAGGCTGTAGCGCATCGCTTCGTAAATCGTTTCGGGATACGCGATCGCGATCGACGCGTCCAATGCGTCCTCCACCTGCTGGCGGCGCGCCTGCAAATAGGCGGATAAATCGAAATCCGTTGCGGGTGAAATCTCTGCGACCAACGCTTCGCTCCTCAGCATTTCAGCCATCTGCGCCCCTGTCAGTGTGACATTATCGCACGCTCTTCGCGGTCGCGTGGCACCCGCTCGACGCGCAGCCACGTCATACCGTCGAGCGCGATCGCAGCGTCACGAAGCCCGCAGATCGACGGGAGGCAAATCGAGACGACGGCAGTAGCTCAGCAGGGTGTTGTATAGCAACATGGTCACCGTCATCGGCCCCACTCCGCCAGGCACGGGGGTAATCGCTCCAGCCACCTCTAGAGCGGCCTCGAAGTCAATATCCCCTACCAGTTTCGACTTGCCCCCTTCCATCACCCGATTGATCCCCACGTCGATCGCGATCGCCCCCGGCTTTATCGCATCCGCCCCAATCGCACGGGGTCGCCCAATGGCGACGACCAAAATATCAGCCTGTCGGGTTAACTCCGCTAGATGGTTCGTGCGCGAATGGGCGATCGTTACTGTGGCATTAGCTTCGAGCAGCATCAGCCCGAGGGGTTTTCCCACCAGAATGCTGCGCCCAACCACCACCGCTCGCTTGCCAGCTAGGGGAATTTCGGCATCTGCCAATATTTCCATCACCCCCGCCGGAGTGCAGCTTCTCAAGCCGGGTTCGCCGCTCATTAACAGCCCCATATTGAAGGCGTGCAGTCCGTCTACATCTTTGTCGGGAGCGATCGCGTGCAACAGCGATCGCTCTTCGAGTCCTTCGGGGAGGGGGAGTTGCAGCAGAATGCCATCGACGCGATCGTCGCCGTTGAGGTCGCGCACGATCTCAAGCAGATCGGCCTGCGCGGTCGTCACTGGCAAATGATGCTCGAATGAAGCAATCCCGACGCGTTCGCAGGCCGCTTTTTTGTTGCGCACGTAGGCGGCGCTAGCGGGGTTATCGCCCACTCTAACTACAGCTAGGCCAGGAGGTCGTCCCGCGCGACCGGCTAACTCGCTAACCTGCTTGCGCAGGCGCTCCCGCAATTTCAAAGCCAGGGCTTGACCGTCGAGTAGTGTGGCTGTCAAGGGCATCTCTCCTAGGGCATCTCTCCTTCACAGGGCGCGATCGCTCTCAGGCGAGATCGAGCTGCTGTAATTGCTGCTGCAGCGATCGCAACGCTCGCCCGCGATGCCCCCACTGCTGCTTTTGCGCCAGCGACATCTCCGCAAAGCTGAGCTGAGCCTCCGGTACGTAAAATATCGGATCGTAGCCGAAACCACCGCTTCCTTGAGCTTTATGTAAGATTACGCCCGGACAGCGATCCTCGACGCGCGCTACGGCCTTCCCCTGCGGATCGCACAGCGCGATCGCGCACGCGAACTCCGCCTCGCGATCGTCCACCCCTGCCAATTCGTTCAACAACCGGGCGATCCGAGCTGAGTCGGTATCGGCATAGCGGGCGGAATAGACTCCCGGCGCGCCGTTGAGAGCATTTACAGCCAAACCAGAGTCATCGGCGATCGCCCACTGCTGGGTCGCGATCGCTACGCCCTGCGCTTTCTGCAGTGCGTTCTCGGCAAACGTGGTTCCGGTTTCTTCAATCTCCAAGTCAGCAGGTTTGGCTCGAAGCTGCCAGCGAGATTCGCGCTCCGAGAGGGTGCTAAAGAAGCGATCGAATTCGCGGACTTTGCCGGGGTTGCCAGTGGCGACGATGAGAGTGGGCACGGTGGTTGGGTCAGTAGTCAGTGGTTAGTAGTTGGCGATCGACAGGGTCGGAATTAGCTGACGGGGAGGGGGAGAGGCGACCAATTGGAGACGATCGCTTCGCCGACGGCTTTGGCCTTGGCTTCTCCTGCCAACACGGCGACGAGTTGAAGGGCAAATTCAACCGCCGTGCCCGCGCCGCGACTGGTGAGAATAGTGCCGTCACAAACAACGCGATCTGTACTGTAGCTCGCAGCATCGATGCGATCGCGGACGCTGGGGAAGCTAGTGGCAGTGCGATCGCGCAAAATCCCCGCTTCAGACAACACCAAAG
>JBCBTL010000263.1:0-4799 GCA_039818705.1 Cyanobacteria bacterium J06639_1 | reverse complement strand
GAATCGGCATGGGAATCGACCGGGTTAGTCGGGTGAAATCGTGGATTTGCCACACTCTCAACCCAAACTCAGGCCAATCGCCCCCAAAACGTTCGCGAGATCGCTGGATGAAATCGAACGCAAATGTCACCCTAGTACCTGTCTGGGTTGAGAGGCGGACGTAACAGATGAAACATTCCACACGCCGGAAGCGGATGAGCTGGTGGGTGAGCGGATGCGTCGCGGGCGCGATCGCCATGAGTTTGGGTGCAGGTTTCGGCCTGTGGACGCGCTCGACACCTGTAGTTGCAAGGGGAGTGGACAAAGAGGCGATCGCCGCAAAGCCCACGCTCTCGCAGGAAGAAGTCGGACGACGACTGCGGACGGCTTATCGAGCGTTAGAAGCCGGTCGCGCGGCAGAATCGATTGAGGCATTGGATGGGTTAGAAGACCAGTGGCCGGCGATCGCCGATCAGATTTTGATGATGCGGGGGTTGGCCTTCGAGAAAGCCCTCAGCCCGGTGTCGGCAGAACGCACCTGGCAAACGCTGTTAGATGAGTATCCCGACAGCTCGCTCGCGCCTCGGGCATTGATGGGGATCGGACAGCTCGATACATTGCGATCGCGCCATCCCAAGCATCCGGCGACGGCGCTGGCATTGAAGCGGGCGGCGAAATCGAGGCCGACGGAATACGTGTTGCACTACGACCTCGCTCTCAACCATCCTCAGACTAAAGATTTGACACCACTGCTGAAATCGTGGGTGGACGCGAGACAAACGAATCTGACTCGGGATGAATGGCAGGCGATCGCCGATGCCTACTGGCAGCAAAAAGAATACGGCAAAGCCTCTCGCGCCTACGCCAACACGCCGCCAACCTCTCAAAATCTCTATCGCTGGGCGCGCAGCCACCACATCTCAGACGAACTCGACCGCGCCGATCCGATCTTCGCGCGCTTGTTTTCCGAGTTTCCCAACTCAGAAGATGCGATTCGCGGACGACTGCGGCTGGCGCTGACCAGCAGTAACTCGACAGCCTTATCGCTGCTGCGTCAGGTGGCGAATCTCGACCACGAAGATGCTCCCGGCGCACTCCTGCGCATGTCCAAGATTTACGATCGCTTCGACGGAGGATCTGCTAGAACCACCCGCGACGAGCTGATTCGGCGCTTCCCCACCTCAGAATCGGCGGGGAAAGCAGCGTGGACGAGCGCTTGGAATTTAGCCAAAGCGGGGCAGTTGAATAGCGCGATCGCTTTAGCCGAGCGCATTGCCGACCTGCAACCCAGCACGGAAGCAGGCGCGCAATTGCGCTATTGGGCGGGGAAATGGCGCGATCGTCTGGGGGACTCTGCTGGCGCGATCGCGAACTACCGTAAAACCCTCCAAGACGCTCATCGCACCTACTACGCCTGGCGCGCAGCAGAGCGACTGGGCTATCCCGTCGGCGATTTTGGGGCAGGACGCATTCCTGTCACCCTCACCTACACGCCCTCGCTTCAGGAACTGCCCAGCGCGTCCGCAACCGTCCAAATTCTGCACCTAGCCGATCTCCCCGAGTTGGCATGGCAGCGGCATCAGTGGGAAACTCTCAGCACTACAGAACCAACCCTGGCAGAAGAGTTTACGGCAGGGGTGTTGCGCAACCGAGCCGACGAGCGACTCAAGGGCATCAACCAGGTCACGAATTTGCTGTACGAACCCAGCGATCCCGACATCGAGACGTTCAAACAGCGTGCCGATTTTTGGCAAACCGTGTTCCCCATGCATCATTTCAAGATGCTGGACGACAGCGCCCGCCAGTTCGGCATTAATCCGCTGCTCATGGCCGGACTGATTCGGCAAGAGTCGCGCTTCGAGCCTGAGATCGCGTCTTACGTGGGAGCGCTCGGACTGACTCAAGTGATGCCCGAAACCGGACAGTGGATTTCCGGGCAGATCGGTCAGGGTCAGTACGACCTCAAAAATCCAGCAGACAACCTGCGCTTCGGCAGTTTCTATCTGGATTACACCCACCGCCGCAACGCCGAAAATTCCATGCTGGCGGTAGCAGGCTACAACGGCGGCCCCCACAACGTCGATAAGTGGGTGCAGCGCTACGGGTTGGCCGATCTGGACGTGTTTGTCGAATCGATCCCGTTTCCCGAAACCCGCAAATATGTCAAAGCGGTCTTCGGCAACTACTGGAATTATTTCCAGCTTTATTCCGCAGAAGGGGATGCGATCGCGGAAGAACTCGGAACCCAGTTCCCATCTTGAGCGAAGGCTGTGACGGCAATGCGGGGATCGCATCCGTTTGCGCCGAACTCGCGGGAGAATGCGTCGCGGACTACTTCCGAAAATCGCGTGGCAATACTAGAGTGATCGCAAACACGTTGCGAGCTGCTACCCGCTCCTCACGCCACACGACGCGGGTTGGGTGAATGCTCGGATGAGACCGAGCGTCTCAATGCGGTAGCAGTGGTACGTCATCGCTAACTCTGCGATTCATCTCTTGAAGCGATTTTCTTTTGGGAAGACTACGCCTCCCTAAAGGATTGCACTCTCAACCTGAATGGATTGCGGATGTCAGTCACCGCCGTTTGGATCGATCGTTAACGAACTGGAGAGCTTGATCGGAATGGCCGAGCAATACGTATTTTCCGTTGCCTTCGACTCGCCCGAGTCTGACGTTCCTATTGAAGATGCGAGCGTGCTGCCTGAATGGCAAAGCACGCTTCAGGCGCTCGATCGCGCTCTACAAGAGGCTCATTTGGGCTCGCTGGAGAGCGATCGCTGGGAAGAGTACGGCCACGGTCGCATTTTTTGGGGCACGCGAGCTGAATGTGCGTCCGTGAGATCGCTATTGCAACAGTTCGAGGTCGACATTGAGGGCGAACGCAATATTGAAACCGGCTATTACAACACGGAGGACGCGCTCTACTACGTCACCGAACCCGGAGATATTCTCTGCATCGACGGCTCCTGCACCCCCGCAATCGACTGCATCAGCGCGGAAAATACGTCCACTGCAACCGTCCAATCGATGCCGCTAGATGCCTATCCGGTATCGACCGCCGACCTCGATGCTGTCGCGCGGCTGCGCACGATAGGAACGTTGGCGTTCACGCTCGCCAATCAGGTCGATCCCAACCTGCCCCCCTCTGATTGGGCAAAAGAAGAGACCGTTGCTGCTTTAGCCAGCATTCTGACCGCTCCCACCCATACCGAAGCTCGCGATGAGGAAGAGCTGGTCATTGAAGCGACAACCAGCGCGATCGCCGAACCGACTGAGGCGACTTATTTCGACGCGATCGCCAGCGAAACCATCCACAGCAACACCGTTAGTTCGCTCGAAACGCGCATCGGTATGTTGGAAGCCGACCTCTCGACTCGCCCCGATCCCGAGCGCGTGGCTGACCTCGAACGTCAACTCGAAGCGGCTCGCACCGAGGCTCATACCGCAGTCGAAAGCGTCAGCCGCGAAAAGGCCGAGTTAGTCGAGCAGATCGGCACGCAAAGCCGCGCATTAGATGAGTGGAACGCGCGATTTGCCGACTTAGAATCGCAAGCTGCTGCCGAACTAGCCTCCACGCGTCACGACCTGCAAGCCCAAATTGCCGATCGCGATCGCGAGATCGTCCAGCTCAAAACGCAGCGGGATGAATTTCAAGCCACCCAAACCTCTGAAGCTGACATGTTGCGTCAGCAACTCGACGAAAAAGAACGGGCGATCGCCAACTTAGACGCTCAACTGACTGAAGCTCGCACCCAACTGGAAACGGCTATTTCCCACGAAGCGCATCAAGCCCTCCAGCATCAACTTGACGAGCAAACGCAGGCACGAGCTTCGTTAGAAGCCCAGCTCAACGAAACGCGATCGCAGCTCGAAACCGCGATCGTTCCCGAAACCCACCAAGCCGTGCAACGCCAGTTGGGCGACCGCGAGGAAGAAATCGCAGCATTGCAGGGTCAGGTAGCTGAGGCGCGATCGCTCGCGGAGGCCAAAATCGATCCGGCTGCGCATCAAGCTTTACAGCAGCAGCTCGACGAGAAAATGCAAGCCGCTGCCGCGATCGACACCCAGCTCGACACGTCGAGAGCACAGCTCCAACAGGTCGAGCAACACGCCCGCGAGCAAGCGGAGGCGATCGCGGGCTTAGAGGCTGACTTGGCAGCGCGCCCTACGGCTGCATCTCACCAGTCATTACAAGACCAGCTCGACGCGCAGACGGAAGCGATCGCACAGCTAGAACGCCAGCTTGCCGCCAATCGCGCCGAAGCAGCCAGCCAAACGGAAGCGATCGACGCGCTCGAACAGCAGTTGGCGGTGGTACGAGCGGAGGCTGAAACCCAAAAAGTGGAGGCCGAAACCCTCGAAGCCCTCCAAACAGAGTTGCAGCAAGCCAAGGAAGACGCCGCTGCCCGCATCGATCCCGTCGAACACCGCACCCTCAAACGCAAGTCTGCGGCGCTGGTGGGACAAATGAAGCAACTACAGGCACAGCTCGTCCAAGCTCAAGAACCGAAAGGTCTGTGGGCTTCTTTGAAAAAGCGTTTGCAATCCTAGCTCGCCAAAACTCCCCAGACTCTGACCCGACAATTCCGCCCAGCTTGGAGTTCAGGCGTACCGTTGTGGCGGTACCGTTGTGGCAGCAGAGCAGAGGACTTGTATGGCTGGGCGCTCCCCGACTCCCCGTACCATTGCGGACATCAACGACCGAATCGCAGCGGGAAACGTCCGCGTCCTGACCGTTAGCGAAGTCAAACAGCTCGTGGCTGAAGTCGGCGTTAAGCAGGCTTTCGAGCGGGTAGACGCGATCGCCACTGGAGCCTTCG
>JBCBTL010000262.1:0-4828 GCA_039818705.1 Cyanobacteria bacterium J06639_1 | reverse complement strand
CACTCTCAATTCATGGCAAGAATTGAACTCAACGTCCCGCTGAACACGCAAATCAGCGATCTCAGATTGAGTGGATTCAACCCCGATATCGTCATTCCGCTCTTGCAAAAATTAGAATTTCAGGGGTTTATTCGCCAAATTTCAACCTTACAGCAGCAGTTAGGCGGCGATGCCATTGAAAACGCTGTAGCTCCTGTTGAGAAGTCAAGAGTTCCTGAAAGTGACGATACTTGGTTCTTTAGTGCGGAAGACACCGACTCTCAACCGCAACTGGCATCCGTTGACATTCACCCGCAAATCATCGACACGCCAGCCGCACTAGAGGCATTGCGCGATCGCCTCGTTACTCACACTAACCCTGAGACTCCCGTCGCATGGGACACCGAAACCACCTCCCTCAATCCCCTCGATGCCGAACTGGTAGGCATCGGCTGCTGTTGGGGAAACGATCCTGAGGATATGGCTTACATTCCCGTCGGTCACGCGGCGGGAAAGAATTTGGAGCGCGATCGCGTTCTCGACACCTTACGACCCATTTTAGAAAGCGAAAACTACCCGAAATCTCTACAAAATGCCAAATACGATCGCAGCATCTTTCGTGCGTTTGGCGTTTTCCTCGCGGGAGTTACGTTCGATACCATGCTCGCCAGCTACGCAATTAATCCTGAAAACAGTCACAATCTTAACGATCTCTCACAGCGGCATCTTGAAATTATCGCGACTAGCTATACCGATTTAGTTCCCAAAGGAAAAACGATCGCAGATGTCAGTATCGAGTCAGCAGCCAACTATTGCGGCATGGACGTTCACAGCACGTATCGACTCGTTCCCATTCTTCGCCAGAAGTTGGCAGAAGTCCCCGCACTCGAACGGCTACTCGTGGAAGTCGAACAGCCTCTCGAACCCGTACTCGAAGCGATGGAGTCTTGCGGCGTGCGCATCGATACGGAGTACTTGAACGATTTTTCTAAGAAGCTTGAGATTGACTTAGCCGAGATTGAAAAACAAGCCTACGAAGCGGCTGGCGATGAGTTCAATTTGGGATCTCCTAAGCAACTGAGCCAGCTTTTGTTCGAGAAACTCGAACTGAACCGGAAAAAGTCTCGCAAAACTAAGCTGGGATACTCAACAGATGCAGCAACGCTTGCTAAACTTCAAGGCGATCATCCCGTCATCGACTGCATTTTAGAGTACCGCACGCTTGCGAAACTGAAATCCACCTACGTTGACGCACTCCCCGCTTTGGTGCATCCCAAAACGCATCGAGTTCATACCGATTTCAATCAAACTGTGACTGCGACGGGACGACTGTCTTCCTCAAATCCCAACTTGCAGAACATTCCTATCCGCACCGCATTCAGCCGCCAAATTCGTCAAGCATTTATCCCCAAGGAAAACTGGCTGCTCGTCGCGGCGGACTATTCGCAAATCGAGCTTCGGATTCTAGCGCATTTAAGTCAGGAACCCGTGCTGCTCGATACTTACCGCAAGAATGAAGACGTTCACAGCCTGACGGCACGCTTACTACTAGACAAAGACGAGATCTCGTCTGAAGAAAGGCGCATGGGTAAGATTATTAATTTTGGCGTCATTTACGGCATGGGCGCGCAACGATTCGCTCGCGAAACGGGAGTGAGTCGTTCGGAAGCACAAATGTTTATCGATCGCTTTAACGAGCGCTACTCCAACGTCTTCGACTTCCTCAAGCGCATGGAGAAAGAAGCGATCGCCAAAGGTTATGTTGAAACGATTTTGGGTCGTCGTCGCTACTTCCATTTCAATTCGCTGCAACACCTACTGGGCACTGACCCCGAGGCGATCGATCTGAGCGAACTCAAACTCGGTCGTTATGATGCAGGATCGCTACGTGCGGCGGCAAATGCACCGATTCAAGGTTCGAGTGCCGACATCATCAAAATTGCGATGATAAAGCTCCACGAAACTCTTAAGTCCTATCAGGCGCGCTTGCTGCTTCAGGTTCACGACGAACTGGTGTTTGAAATGCCACCTGAAGAATGGGAGGAACTGGAAAGCGTTATCCGAACCACGATGGAGGAGGCGATCGCCCTCAGCGTTCCCCTCAAAGTGGACATCAACTCCGGCTCGAATTGGATGGAGGCAAAGTAAATCTGCGATCCAAAAGACGGCAAACATCTGTCGAAGGCGGCGATATCGAATCAGAATTTACGCCAGTTCTTCTGTGAAGATGCGGCGCACGATTTCCGTCACGGCAGCAGCCATGTTGACATCACGGGTATCATCATTTCCGGCGTTAGCCCAAAGTGCTAGAGCAAACGTCCTGAGTTTGAACGGATCTTGGCGGCGATCGATGAGTTTAACCAGGGCAACGTAGGTTAGTGCGGAGTTCCCCAATCCTAATTTGGAAATAACCACGGGCTCGTCGATTACATTGACCAAACCCAAAGTTTCTAGCGCAACATCGATGTAGCGAGCGGGATCGAAACCCATGCTTCTCACGACGCTTTCTAAACTAATCCACTGCGCGGCAGGCAATCGTGCCGCTTGGGGAACGTGTAAATGCCATCCCAGCATCGAGATAAAGCGCACGAGATCGTATGCAGAGATAGAATTCGGACCGAAACCGACCTCAGGTGCGGCTCCCAGAATGGGGCGATCGCCACTCGATCGCGTGTCGAACACCATGGGGCGTTCGATGAATGGATCGTCGCCGTAATAGCCCCGAAACGATAATGCTGGATTGCCAGCGATCGCGCGAGTCCAGGCTTCTAGTTCGCTACGGGTAGAAAATCGCTTAAACATCGCGCCAATTTGATTGGATGATGCGATTCGTTCTTCGTAGGAAACCATATCGGTCACTAACTCTGAGAATCTAAATCTGCGGTTGTTCGGTGAGTTTCCAATGTCGCATTGGTCGATATCGCAAAATGGGTGTAGAGCATTGATCTGGCTGATGGTATTTAAGACTCCAATGAACTTCGTCGAGCTGAGAAATTGAACGGGCGATCGCGATGCCTTTCCCAGCCAGTGAGTTTTAATTTCGTCGTCTCCAGGCACGAAGCTTCCCACGCAGGCACAAGCATGGGGAATATCATTACCGATAAAATCTAAAGCAGTCTCGTCAATCGCAGGAAGATTTCCTACGGCAGGATAATCTGCAAAGGTAACCGTTTCATCTGAACCCTGAAGCCTGAATGTTCGTCCGTAGGAAACAATATTGCCCTCATCGAGCTGACGAGCTAAGTAGGTTGGATACGATTGGATTTCGGATGCAAATGGTGAATTCTTAATCGTACGGTCGAGATAGGGCGGAAACACGCTGCCAGGAGAAGCCGCTTGAATGTCTGCCAGCATTTGTCGTGTTGTGGCGCGATCGCGAGCCTTTTCAAGGACAGTTTCCACCTGTTGAGTTTGCAAAAGTGCCTGCGCGATCGCGGCATTTATTGCCTCATCGAGGGTCGGGTTTACTAGACCTAATGCATCACAAAATTGTCCTAAGCCTTGCCTCGTGCGGCTGTTTTGTTCTCCTAGTAAACCGTCAATCCAAGGGCCGCCGGGATAGAAGCCTAGATTTCGCAGTTTCGTTTGAATCTCGATAACTAAACTGCGACGCGTCTTGAGTTCGGCCATCGTCAGCGTTTGGTTGTCTTCGACAATGCTGGCGAGACTGAGTTCGATAGGACTGAGAAACCTGTGGGCGACAAATCCCGTCAACACCCGTTCTAAGAGGGTTGTAGAGACTTTCCACCACAATGGTTGCTGCTCGACCTCTTCAAGTTTCCGAACGATTTGCCCGCGCGGGAGAACAGCGATGACAGTGTCCTGCCGCTCCATCGGTTCCGAGCGGAAGTTTAGCGCGCTAGCTGTGACTTCATATCTATTGGGCATATCTCCCCCCATCCCTATCGAATGATTTGCCAGATGCAGAACGATCTACCGGACGCACAACGTATTTTCAGCGAAGGAAGGGTGTTTTGTGCGTTCCCGCGCGCTAGAAATGATTTCGCACGCCCTAGATGAAGCGATCGCGGCACTTTGCGTGCAGATTTTACTATCGGTGAAGACTTCTGACGGGGCGCGATCGCTCTTTGACCCCAGTGATACGATGATGCATCGAGCTAGGGGTGCCCGCTAGGGCTGAGATACACCCTTAGAACCTGAGACTGGGTAATGCCAGCGTAGGGAAGCCGTTTATTGAGGATAGGTCATGAGATCGGACTGGATTGCCAAGCGACGCGGGCAGGCCAACGTGTCGCAAATGCACTACGCCCGCCAAGGCACGATCACTGAAGAAATGGATTACGTGGCAAAGCGCGAGAACTTGCCCGTCGATCTGATTCGGGATGAAGTGGCGCGGGGGCGGATGATTATCCCGGCCAACATCAATCACCCCAATTTGGAGCCGATGGCGATCGGGATTGCCTCGAAGTGTAAGGTGAATGCCAATATCGGCGCGTCGCCAAATTCATCCGAGCTGGCAGAAGAAGTCGCCAAGCTGGAACTGGCCGTGAAGTACGGTGCCGATACGGTGATGGACTTGTCCACCGGTGGCGGTAACTTAGATGAAATCCGCACGGCAATTATTAAGGCATCCCCCGTGCCGATTGGAACCGTGCCGATTTATCAGGCTTTAGAAAGCGTCCACGGCAACATCGAGAACCTGACTGCCGATGATTTTCTCCACATCATCGAAAAGCACGCCCAGCAGGGCGTGGACTACATGACGATCCACGCCGGGATTCTGATGGAGCATTTGCCGCTAGTGCGCGATCGCATCACGGGCATCGTGTCTCGCGGCGGCGGCATTTTGGCGCGCTGGATGCTGCACCACCACAAGCAGAACCCGCTG
>JBCBTL010000261.1:0-4879 GCA_039818705.1 Cyanobacteria bacterium J06639_1 | reverse complement strand
GATCTTGCAGGTTCTTCGGTCAGTGGTGCTGGAGATGTTAACGGCGATGGTTTTGACGATCTGATCGTTGGTGCACGTGGTGCCGACCCCAACGGACAAGAAAGAGCTGGTGAAAGCTACGTGGTGTTCGGGCGCAGCAGCGGCTTCGAGGCTAACCTCAGGCTCGACGAACTCGATGGCAGCAACGGGTTCGTCCTCAACGGCGGAAATTGTCAGACGTGGGTAGCCAAATTAGAGCGCATCGCCATCAAAGCGACCTCCCTCATTCTTCTCGTGCTTAAGCTGCCTGGAATAAGGCTTCCAGTTCTTCCACTCCCTTCATGAATTTCTTTCTACGATCGCTTAGAGACACGAATTCTGCCATACGCCTCCTCGGCCTCAAAAAGTTGCTCACCTCATCCACCGCTCGACAGAATCTTTGCGCAGCATCGAACTCACCGAAGCCCAGGGTCGGGTAATAGCGATGCTTGATGCGGCGATGACTTTGCTCCACTGGATTCGCCGTGCAGGGGCGCACCTCGTGCTCGGTGTCTTTGCCCAGCCCTTCTGCGATCGCGCGTGGGTAGGAAGCCAGACCGTCCGTAGCGACTGTCTCAGGTGAGTCTTCATGAAGGTCGATAGCCTGAGCAAAGAAGGCCTTCGTTCCAGCCATATCGCGAGTCTTGCTGAGGCGGACATCCACCAGATTGCCATCCTCATCAATGCCTCGATAGAGGTAACACCACCTCCCTTTCACACGAATGAAGGTCTCGTCAACTAGCCAGACCTGGCCCACCTGACCTTTGCGCTTCGTCCGTATCTGCTCGGTAAAATAAGGCAGGAAGCGTTCTTCCCAGTCCCGTACGGTTTCATGGGTGAACTGAAAGCCTCGCAGCAGAAAGAACTCAGCTACATCCCGATAGCTGAGCTTGTATCGCACTCGACAGAGCAAGACCTGAAAAATGATGTCGGTGGGGACTTCGATAAAGTTGAACGGCGTATTTGTCCGCTCATTGAAGGTCCGGCGACAGAGCTTGCAGCGAAACCTGCTATAGCCCAGATTGGTTTTTCGCTGGAGTGGTGAGACCCGAGACGATTGGCAATGAGGGCAATCCATGAGAGGTCGGTAGGACGAGCTGAGCGCCCCTAGCCTATCAATTGGCCGGACACACTATTTTGGCTACTCAGGGCTGACAATTTCACGTTGACAGCAAAGTATGTCCGTTGCGGACAATCTTTGCTGTCAATCGCAGAAAACAAGACGCTAGGTATTTATACTTATTAAATAAGATCGCGATAATTGAGGAGAACCATTACCTGAATTCGTAGGATCAGCTCCCCACAAGCATTTGAGCTACTTTAGTTATCTGTACTATGAATGAATAATTTCCAACCTGCTCCTCAGAGAACTGCTGGCTTTATCAATACTTTCTCGAACGATTTTAGCTCGGCATTTGAGTCAGAATCTCGACCGTTCTCGCTCATCTCAACCGTCCGCTTAAGAGTCAGAATACTCTTTGCAATATCCTCAGCGAGTGGAGTCATCTCGCACGTCATCAACGGTTCTTCTCCCAGGTAAATCCGCAGCCCCAAAATTAAGGGTTGAAGCTTTTGCAACATCTCCGATTTTGAAATCGCAGCAAGAGTAGACTCAGCTAGTCCCACAGCAGCGGCGGCCACGAAAAATTCAATCGTGTCGCGTAGTTCTCCGCTACAAGCCGACAGTGCCTCCAAGCGCCCCCGGCAAGTTGATTCGAAATCCCTTGCATCCAACGTTGCCGCAGCCTCTGCACCAACAGGTTCGCGATAAAACTGTTCTACGAACTCTACGAATCTGCGAACGCCTATCCCAACCTCTCCTCGTCTGACCGTTCGGTAGTAGATGCAGAATAGTCTCTCGGCGACTCGGTAATAATGCTTCCGGCTCGAAGTCTCGATGCGTTCGACCGCGCCCCGCTCGACCAGCCGCCGGAGCAGCGCGCTGGCTTTATTGACGTTGACACGCGCCTTCTGAGCCACATCCCTGGCACTGGCTACCTCCCACAGCTCCAGAAGCGCCACGAACACCTTGCGTTCCAGCACGGCCAACCCTGCGAGCTGAGCGTCGAAATAGTCGCTCTGTATTTCGACGAGCTTCATTAGAATCGCCGTCAAGCTCGCTGTCTCATTGCCAGCGACAAACTTTGCACTCTCTCTCGTCAAGCGCAGGTTACCGCCGGTCAAAATCGATATCGGTCGCCACTGATGCCAAGAGATGTCGTGCCTCACGATCGCATTCCACAGCGCTTGACTTTCCTTGTCAGTCAATGGCTCTAGATGCACGACCTCCAGCAGTTCGAACCAGGCCCGATTGACTGCTTGAATCTCCTCGAAGGGGGCGTTGGCCGTTCCCAGGAGCATGACGCGCGGTTCGTTCGTCAGCGTGTGGCGCAATTCCCAGTCGTCACCCGCCTGAAGCTGTTCTCCGAGTAAGACATCCAACTGCTCGATCGCCAGTAACAGCTTCTGACCGCGCTCGTCGGCAAAATCCATCAGCTGCGCGAGCGCCCGGGCTGCCAGCCTTTTGTCGTCTGTCTCCGAGGCCAAGTCCTCATATGCCTGCTGCCAGCGTCGCTCCCGAGTGCGCTCGCCCGCGTAGAACAACGCCTCCCGCCAAACCTCACCCGGACTGGCGATCGCGTACGCGTCCTCGCCAAATACCAGCGGATACCAAGCGGCATTCAGCTCTTCATCGCCCTCAATGGCGATCGCGACTTGTCTGAGTAACGTTGTTTTGCCCGTGCCTCGCCCTCCCACCAGCACGACATGCTGGTTGGCATCGAGGTCGGCGTTCTCCCGGACTCGTTCCACCAGCAATTGCAAATACGCTTGTCGTACCGCGAGAGGCTGAATCGGAATATTGCCGTCCCAATTAGAGTCGTGGGGGCGTACCGCGATCGCCATTACTGACCCTCTCGCTCGCTAACGGGGACGTAGCCGAAGCCGTAATGGGCTTTCCACCAATCTCGGAGGAGGTGCGACTCGAAGGCATAGGCACCGTCGCGTCGCACCAGATAGCCGTCGTGTTCCAAAATGCCCAACACTTCTCGCAACACCGCGTCGTTTCCAGCGTCCCCGTAGGTCTTACAGAGCGTGCGAGCCGAGGTGGAGGTCAAAGTCCCCACTACTGCTGCCTCGGTTAACAGCTCTAACACCATCGGATGCTGGTCTCGCCCCACCACCAACTTGAGCCGCTCCTCCAAATGGCTCAAATCGGCATGGCCCTTCACCCCCAACATCTTTTGTTGATAAACCCGCTCTACGAGCTCGACCGAGATCGTCTGTCGACCTTCCAAGCGGCAGCTCTGATAGAGATGATTGAAAAACATCTGAACGTGATAGGGAATGCAAATCCCGATCGCCTCTAACATGCGCTCCTGTGCGCCGGGGTCGAACTGCAACTGGGCCTCATTGGCGAGAGCGTCCCAACAGTGCCGCGCCGTCTCGCCCGACCACGCTTGCAAATCGAACGGGGTGAAATGATTGATGGTGGCACTCAAACCAGCCTGTCGCAGTAAGGGCTCCAAACCGATCGACCCCGTGACGACGAATCGGAGCTTGCCCTGATAGCGAATGCAGTGTCCGCGCAGCCACGACATCCAGATATCCGTCTGCTGCCGACGTTCCGGCGTGATTTGATAGTCGTCTCCTTTGAGCATCCGACTGACCAAAATCGGGACTTCATCGCAGAAGACGACCACGGGCTTATCCGAAGCTGCCAGAATCTCCAGAAGGCGATCGCCTTTACTCTGCCAGTCCCCTGCCGTCATGCCGCTGCGCAAACTGAGCTTGAGTTCGTTAATTTGCAGACTTTCGATGTTGAGCGCCACTCGACCGAGCGCGTTGGCGAACAGTTCCTGGGTTTTCGCCCACAACGACTGGTGTTTGTAGGTGGCCGCACTCAACTCCGCAATCGCGTCTGCGGCTGATGCCGAGCCCTGTAAATCGACGTGGAGACAGATGTAGCGATCGGCAATGCGGCGGGAAGCTTCATGCATCAAACTGGTTTTGCCCATGCGGCGCTGAGCCACCAGCAACAGATGGTCGCCCTCGTCCAAATGCTGGATGAACCATTCCAACTCGGCCTCGCGCCCGAAAAAGCGATCGCCCGTGACGTAGTTGCCGACCGTGCGCTTGAGCCTCGTTCGGGACATGCCAAACTCACAATGAAATTGTTGCCAACAGAATTGTATCCAACAAACGTGTTGTCAGCATGAGCCGCAGCCGCAGATTGAGACGGGGAGGATGACGGTTGTTTTCGTTCCATCTCATTCCCAGCCCAGGTTCGACGAGCGATCGCCTCCTGTCACATCGGATGAAAGTGACTGTTGTTTCGATCCTGAGAATCTAAAGTTTTCGTAGAGGGAGAACCTGACGGGTTGAAGACCACTTTCAACGCAAAGAAAAACTAATAATGTTTGCGCGGGACTTCACGGCCTTGTATCCCCAAGCCAAAGCGGGGCTTAGAGCAATTCAGACTGATTGAAGTTATTAGATATCTAGACAAGTCATTTTGATTCTGTGTGATTACATACTTTGAGACGACTGCCTGAAACGCTTTGGATACCCGGTACACGGATTTGTTTTCGACGAACAGATGAGGAAAAATTTACATGCGGCTTGTGGTGACTGAGCAGGTCGGGTAGGTAGAAGGGGGCAACGCGATCGGTGTCCGTTGTCGCTTTATGTCGTTCTTTTGGGTGTATTTGCGTGTCGTACTGTATGCCGCTTGTTTCGGTCTGAAGATTTCGCTCAATTCGTTGGTTAAAAATGCTGGCTTCTCGCGGAGCTGGGGTTAGGGTTTTGCGTCCCATTCGGAGTATTTGGAGAGTTTGGTTATGAGTCAGGTCGTCATGCAGCC
>JBCBTL010000260.1:0-4882 GCA_039818705.1 Cyanobacteria bacterium J06639_1 | reverse complement strand
TTGCGGGCGGCTTCCATCAAGTACGTCAGACCGCCGATGCGGGCGAGAGGTTCTTCAATGCCTTCAAACTTGCCGATGGGGAGGCCGAACTGATAGCGAATGCGGGTGTAGGCTCCGGTGACGCGGGTGACGAATTTGGCGATACCCGTACAGGTGGCGGGGAAGCTAATGCCTCGTCCGGCGGCTAGCGATTGCATGAGCATCGTCCAACCGCGTCCGGCCTGGTCTGCACCGCCGATGATTTGACCGATGGGAACGACGACTTCGCGGCCTTCAATCGGGGAATTGTAGAACGGGACTCCTAGCGGGTCGTGGCGGCGACCGAGGATGACTCCGGGCGTGTCGGCGGGAATGAGGGCGACGGTGATGCCTAAGTCGGTGCCTTTGCCCAGTAAATTATCGGGGTCGCGGAGTTTGAAGGCGAGGCCGATGAGGGTGGCGATCGCTCCCAAGGTGATGTATCGCTTTTTCCAATTCAGGCGCAGGAAGAGACAGCCTTCGTCGTCTGCAAAGACCGTGCCTTCCGAGGTGATGCTGGCCGCGTCCGATCCGGCATTGGGTTCGGTGAGGGCGAAGCAAGGGATGTCTTCGCCGCGAGCGAGGCGAGGTAGGTAATAGTCTTTCTGCTCGGGCGTGCCGTAGTGGAGCAGGAGTTTGGCGGGGCCGAGGGAGTTGGTAACTCCGACCGTGGCGGTATGAGTGAATGAGCGGGAGGCGAGTTTTGCCATGACCGCGCTGTATGTGGCGTTTGAAAAACCGCGTCCGCCGTATTCTTCGGGAATCATCATGCCGAAAAAGCGTTCGCGTTTGAGGTAGTCCCACACCTCGGGCGGGAGGTCTTTGCGCTGGTGGATCTCCCAATCCGTTGCCATACGGCAGACGGTTTCGACTTGGTGATTTAAGAAGTCGCGCGCTTCGTCGGTTAGGTCGGGATAGAGTTCGGTACTCAGGCGTTTGAGGTCGGGTTTGCCTGAGAAAAACTCGCGTTCCACCCACACCGTGCCAGCCTCGAACGCCTCTCGCTCAGTTTCAGAAATCGACGGCAGCAGGTCGAGTTTGTTAATGAGCTTGACGATGGGAAGGGTGAAAAGCGATCGCCTCAACAACGGCACGTTCAACGCGAGAGCGATCGCGCCAAACCCAATCCAAGCCCACAGCGGAGCCTGAGCCAGTCCGAGCGCCCCAGCCCCGTAGAGCGTCCACGCCCACAGCGGCACGCCTACGTATCCGAGCGCTAGCCCCAATACGACCAGTCCCGCAATTCCGGTTTGCAGCCACAGACTCGTCATTAGTTCAATCTCCGAACGAAACCTCTTGCCCCACACCACTGGCCGCTGACGAGTGACTAAATTGCTAGATTTGCAAACACCCCGGCAGCTCCCATGCCGCCGCCGATGCACATCGTCACCATGCCGTAGCGAATGCCGCGCCGTCGCATTTCGTGCAGCAACGTCGCCGTTAGCTTCGCCCCCGTACAGCCGAGCGGGTGACCGAGAGAGATCGCCCCGCCATTCACGTTGATGATGCTTTCATCCAGCCCCATCTTGCGAATCACGGCGAGAGACTGAGCTGCAAACGCTTCGTTCAGCTCGATTAAACCGATATCCGCCAGCATCAAACCAACTTGCTTGAGGACTTTGGGAATCGCTTCGACGGGGCCAATGCCCATCACTTCGGGAGGAACACCAGCCACCGCGTAACCCAAGAACTTGCCGAGGGGTTGGATGCCGTAGCGGGCGATCGCCTCCTCACTCATCACCACTGCCGCTGCCGCTCCGTCAGACATTTGCGAGGAGTTTCCAGCGGTAATCGTGCCTTTGGCGTGAAATACGGGCTTGAGTCGGGCGAGGGCTTCGGCATTCGTATCCGCGCGGGCACCTTCGTCGATTTGGAAGATTTTCTCAACGGTGTGGGTGTCGCCATCGGCGTAGATCGTCTCGCGGATGGGGAAGGGAACGATTTCATCCTTGAATTTGCCTGATTGGATGGCGGCGATCGCCCTCTGATGCGATCGCAATGCAAACGCATCCTGATCCTCGCGAGAGATTTTGTACTCGCGCACCAAGTTCTCAGCCGTCAAGCCCATCATCAAATACGCGCCGGGAGCTTGCTCCATCAACTCGGGATTGGGGGCGTGGAAGTGCCCGCCAGCGGGGATAGCGCTCATGGATTCAGCGCCTCCGGCTACCATCACGTCGGCTTGACCCGTTTGGATGGCTTGGGCAGCGTTGGCGATCGCCTGCAATCCCGAGGCGCAGCAGCGACTTACCGTGCATCCGGGTACGGAGTCGGGCAGTCCGGCGCGGTGGGCGATGATGCGTCCTAAATTCAAGCCCTGTTCGGCTTCGGGGAAGGCCGTGCCGAAGATGATGTCTTCGATGGCTTCTGGCGAGAGAGTCGGGATGCGGGCGATCGCCTCCTTAACGACGGCGGCTCCCAATTCGTCAGGACGAACGTGTTTGAGCGAGCCGCGCGGAGCCTTGCCGACGGCGGTGCGGAGGCTAGTGGCGATGTAGGCGGATGTCATGGGTGTGACCTCGATAAGCGGTCAGTGGTTAGCGAGCGATCGTCAGTTTTCAGTTGCAGATCAGTTGCGAAGGGGTTTCTTGGTTTTGAGGAGGTGGGCGATGCGATCGCGGGTTTTGGGTTCGTCCAAGAGCGGAACGAAGTGTTCTTTTTCGAGACGCAGCAGGTACGCCTCGGATACGTAGGCCGGGGCAGAGAGGTCGCCGCCCGTGAGGACGGAGGCGACGCGATGGGCGAGCTGGCGATCGTAGTCGGAGGCGTAGCCGCTTTGGAGCATGGTGTAGGCGGCGTGGTCGAGGACGGCGCGGGCGGGAGAGCCGCAGACGTAAATCGGGTTATCGGGGGGTGGAGCGTATCCGGCGCGATCGCGACAAATCACTTCGGATTTCGCGACGGCGAGGCGGCGATCGCTATTCATCACGATCGTCGCGTCGGCCTCTAAGAATCCCAACTCCTGCGCTTCGTAGGCGCTGCTCGAAACGGTGGCAGTGGCGATGGTTTCAAAGGCGCGCCGCAGCCAGGGTTGATGGTGGCTGGCAGCATCGCTCGCGGCGCGTTCGGCAATGCGTTTCGCCATGCGCATCAGTCCGCCCGCACCGGGGATGAGACCAACGCTTACTTCTACCAAGCCGATGTAGCTTTCGGCGGCAGCGACGACGTGAGGAGAGGCCATCACCAGCTCGCAACCGCCTCCCAGCGCCCGTCCCCGCATGGCAGTGACGACGGGTTTGGGGAAGTAATGCAGACGTTGCAGCAGGTTTTGGAAATCCACCAGCATTTTGGCGATCGCTTCTCCCCCGCCCGTCTGCGCCAGCATCGCCATTTCTGCCAAATTCGCGCCGCCAGAGAAGTTCTCTGAGTCGTTGCCGATGACCAAACCGCGATAGTCGCCCTGTTCGACGAGATCGAGAACCTGCCACAGCCCTTCCACCACCTTGGCGCTGAGGGTGTTGCCTTTGGAGCGGAATTCGTAGAGGGCAACGCGATCGCCTAAATACAGCAGAGCGGCTTCCGAGTTTTGCCAAATCGTGCGGCTTTCGTCAGCTTTCAAAACGGCCAGCGGCAGTTCGTCATCTGGCACGTCGAGCGCCATTAATCCTTGCGGCGTCACGACCGCGCCGAGGGAAATCCTGCCTTCGCGACCGAACTCGACGTTCTCGAAATCCAGGCCGTAGAAGCCGCGCACGCCCTGCCGTTGCAGCGTTTCAATCCAGTCCGGCACGAGTACGCCCGTCGCTTTCATATCCGAGAGAACCCGCTCGAACCCGATCGCATCCCACATCTCGAAGGGGCCGAGTTGCCAGCCAAATCCCCATCGCAGCGCGCGATCGATGTCTAGCGGACTGTCGGCAATTTCGGGAATGCGGCGGGCGCTGTAGCCGAGCGTGTCCAATATCGACGAGCGGAAAAACTGTCCGGCGCGACCTGCGTCGTCGTAGAGGGCGCGGAGGCGACCGCCTAAATCCCCCATCTTGGAAATGGCTCGAATGTCCCCCAAATTCATCGGTTTAGCCGACTCGTAAGCCAGCGTGTCTCGATTGAGAGACAAAATTTCGCGCGTCTTGCGATCTTTTTTGTAGAATCCTTGTCCAGTTTTTGCCCCTAACGTCCCCGTTTCGACCAGTCTTCGCACCAGTTCGGGCACTAAAAATCCATCGCGACTTTCATCGCGGGCGATCGCCGGATACAGATTATCCAAGACGCGAACCAGCGTATCTAACCCCACCACGTCAGCCGTGCGAAACGTCCCCGATTTCGGTCGTCCCACCAACGTTCCGGTCAGCACGTCGATTTCTTCAATCGTGTAATCGCCGCTGACGAACGCATTCAAACCCAACATCGTCGCGTACATGCCGACGCGATTGGCAATAAAATTCGGCGTGTCTTTGGCAACGATCGCCCCTTTCCCGAGCCGGACGTGCCCGAATTGGCGCATCGTTTCCAACACTTCGGGTTTCGTATCCTCAGTGGGAATGAGTTCGAGCAGTTTGAGATATCTCGGTGGATTGAAGAAATGCGTTCCCAAAAAGCGCTCGCGGAACCAAAGCGATCGCCCTTCCGCAATTCGGTGAATCGGTAAGCCACTCGTATTCGTCGAGACGATCGCGGTATCGGAAATAACTGCCTCAAGCCTCGTCATTAACTCTTGTTTGATCGCCAGATTCTCAACTACAGCCTCAACGATCCAATCCACATTGCGGAGGCGATCGAAGTCGTCTTCAAAATTGCCCAACGTCACGCGCCGAGCTGCTGACTTCGTAACGAAAATCGGCGGTTTCATCGCCATCGCTTTCTTAAATGCCGACTCAACCAAACTATTTTTCGATCCCGATCGGGCGGGCAAATTCAGCAGCAC
>JBCBTL010000259.1:0-4887 GCA_039818705.1 Cyanobacteria bacterium J06639_1 | reverse complement strand
TGGCAGCCGCCAGACTAGCAAAAACAATCAACAGCCATGCAATCACCTGGCCGTAAATGTCGCCGAAGGAGAGGGTGCAGATGAAGCGATACTTTTTGAGGTCGGTCTTCATGGTCGCGGATTCCTAAAACGTCAACGTGTCGAAAGCGCTGCGATTGATGCGATGCATTAAAAAGGTTGTCTAAAGATAGCCAATAACAGTGCGAACAATCTCTCGATCGTTAAAAAGAAGCTCAGATCGTAATGTCAAGCAATATGCGTTGACATTGCTTGACTCTTCGCAACAAAGTGGGCAGTGCTTTCAGTTTGGGGATCAGCCGGTATTGCGCATGCCTGCGGCAATCCCATTGATCGTTAAGAGCGCGCCACGTAGTAGTTCGGCTCGGCTGTAGTGCGATCGCGATGCCGTCACGTCATTGCGGTGGTGGCGGAGCCGCTTGAGCAGTGAGACTTGGATGAATCCCAGCGGCACGATCGAACCGTTGCGCAGGCGTACCGATCGCTGGAGCTGGGGTTCGTTATCTAGGAGTTCTTGATGTTGCGCGATCGCTAACACCCAGTCGCGGGTGCGGGCTTGCTCGGCAGTGATGCGATCGAAGAGGTATTCTGCTCGTTCGCGTCGCTCGGGATCGCCCAGCTCGCGGACGTAGTGACGCGCGATTTGGATATCTACTTTCGCCAGCGTCATCTCCACTTTGGAAATGACGGTCTTGAAAAACGGCCATTCCTGATAGAGCTGCCGCAACTGTTCGAGATTGCGCTCGGGGTGGCCGCTGACGTATTGCTCGATCGCCGTGCCGACGCCGTACCAGGAGGGCAGTAGAAAGCGACTCTGCGTCCAGCTAAACACCCAGGGGATCGCCCGCAGGCTGTCGAGATCTTTTTTGCCGCCGCGTCGGGCTGGGCGAGAGCTGATTTGGAGCTGGCTGATTTCTTGGATGGGGGTGACGTCGTGGAAGAATTCGACGAAGCCGGGTTCTTGATAGACCAACTCTTTGTAGGCCGATCGCGACGCTGCCGCCAGCGACTCCATCAGCTTGTACCACTCGTGGGAACCGGCTAAATGCGATCGCCTCAAGCTCGACTGAATCACCGCGCAGGTCACCGTCTCTAGGTTGTAGACGGCGGCTTCCATGAGAGAGTATTTGGACGCGAGGACTTCCCCTTGTTCTGTAATTTTGATGCGTCCGGCAATGCTCGCCCCCGGCTGCGCCAGAATTGCTTCGTAAGCGGGGCCACCGCCGCGTCCGACGGAGCCGCCGCGACCGTGGAAGATGCGCAGCGCTAAGCCATTTGCTTCGGCCACCTGTTGCAGCGACTGTTGAGCTTTATAAATTTCCCAGTTGCTGCTGAGAAATCCCGAATCTTTGTTGCTGTCAGAATAGCCCAGCATCACTTCTTGCAGGTCGTCGCGGTGGCTGAGGTAGGTGCGGTAAAACTTCAGCTCGAACAGGCTGCGCATGACATCGGGGGCGCGCTTGAGATCGTCCACGGTCTCGAATAGAGGGATAACCGCGAGAGCGCCCGTGGCCGTGACGGGATCGTACAGTCCGGCTTCTTTGGCGAACAGCAACACTTCCAGCAGGTCGCTGGCGCAGCGGCTCATGCTGATGATGTAGGTATTGCAGGTTTGCGCGCCGAACTCTTGCTGGATGTAGCGCAGCGTTCGGAAGGTTTCAATGATTTCTAACGTGCGATCGCTCAAATCCGGATCGGCGGGGATGAGGGGACGGCGATTGCGCAGCTCGCCCACCAAGAAATCAACTTTCTCGAACTCGCTCAGCTCTTCGTAGGGGCGCGGCAGGATACGCAGGTAATTGCAGATATCCGTCAGAGCCGCTTCGTGAACGCGGCTGTCTTGGCGCACGTCCAGATGCGCGAGGTGAAAGCCGAACACTTCCACCTGAGCGATCAGGCGATCGAGGTGATGACAGGGGAGATCGCTGTAACTCAGGCTGCTTTGAATCGATCGCAATTCGGCCAGAAATTCTTCTGCACTGTTATACCCACCCTCGATGAGCTGCTCTCGCTGCAAAAACTCGGGACGCTGAAGCTGTTGATTGCGATCGCGGGTCACCTCCAGCTTTTTGAGCATGAAGCTGAGCTTGAGGCGATAGGGTTCCTGGCGGTAGCGCAGGGCGAGGGATTCGTACACGTCGGGGAACTGCTGGCGGTCTTGTTCGAGCTCGTCTAGCAGCGAAGAGTTCACGTCGCTCCAGTGCAGCGAGACGCTCAGCGTCCGAATCAGGCCTTTGATGGCGTCGATGTATTTGGTCAAAACCAAGTTGCGCTGGTAGCGAGCCGTCTGCCAGGTGACATCGGGCGTAACGGAAGGGTTGCCATCGCGATCGGAACCGACCCAGGAGCCGAAACTGCAAAAGTTGGGCGCGGGAGTTTCAGTGTTAGGGAAGGCCAGCTTCAGGTTTGCCGCGAGTCGTTCTGACAGTCGGGGCACGGCATCGAACACCACCGTCTCGAAATAATGCAGCGTGAAGTCTACTTCATCGAGGACGGCGGGTTTGAACTGGTGCAGCTCGTCCGTGCGCCACCACAGCATGAGCTCTTCGACGAGGCGTTCTTCTAACACGGCATGTTCCCAGCCCGCCGGGTCGCTGAGGCGATCCAATTCCCCCAGAAGACTCGAAATCGTCCGCTGCTTTTCGCGAATGGTGTGGCGCACGATTTCGGTGGGGTGCGCGGTGAATACGAGGCGGATATCGAGCACTTTGAGCAGCTTTTGCAGCGTTTCAGGCTCGACTTTGCGGGCGGCTAGTGCGGGGAATAGGACATCGAACTGCTTTTGCTTGTCGGGAGTTTGGCGCTGAGGGTCGATCGCGATCGCTTCGGCGGCGATCGCGCGATTTTCGCTGCGGCGCTCGGCCTGTTCGTAATGCTGCTCGACGATGTTGATGAGCTGAAAGAAAAGGGCAAAGGCACGCGCCGACTGAATCGCGGCTTTGAAGTCGAGATGCTCGATGATATCCAACACTTCAGCGGCGGGATATTCCGGGGCTTGTCCCTCCGGCGAACACATCGCGTTCAGCTTGCGCAATAAATCCAGCAGTTCTTGCCCGCACTCCTGCCGCAGCACCGATTCCCAGGCGCGTTGGATCATCTGTAATCGACGTTCGAGGAGTGATTCAGCCCGAACCGTATCGCCTGCGGCCTCCGCAGTAGCGTTCCAATCGGTAGGCGAGGCTTGGGATACAACACTCATGGACGGCACGATTCTCCTGCGGACTCCCCAATTCTACGGTGTGGTGCTGGAGACGACGCGATCGCCGCTAGTTTTTGCACTCTGTTTTTGCCGAGCTTGAAACAATATCAGGACTTGTTGACGAAACGAGTGCGATCGCATTCCTCCTGTGAGACATCCCCAAACGAATAGGGACTCGACCGCATAAAGCAGACAGAGACGCAACCGATTCGTTATTCTCAAAAAAGCCAGCTTTACGGGCAGGAAGCTCTCTGCTCAAACTGGTTTTCGGATAACCGACACCTCTGGACGATAGACCCATGGCTCGGATGAAGCGATCGCTACTCCTACTTATTTCCCTATTCGGCGTGTTTGCCTTCGGCGTGGGAGGCGGCATGTGGCTGTCTCACCGGGGGGTGAGCGTGGAGAACGCGAGAACGGTACTCACGACGCGACTGTCGGGCGAACGGAGCGAACCAGCAGGCGATCGCGAAGCCAGTCAGTCTCCCGTTGCACAGGCGAATGATGCACCCGTTGCGTTTCAGCCGCGCACGGCTCCGAATGTCGGTCGCGCCACGAATTTTGTCGTGGATGTTGTAGACAACGTTGGCCCTGCGGTGGTCCGCATCGACACCGAACGCACGGTGGAACAAAACGTTCCCGATGGGTTTGACGATCCGTTTTTCCGACGCTTTTTCGGCGAAGAGTTTCTCCCCAACCAGCCCCGGCAGTTCACGCAGCAAGGCCAAGGCTCGGGCTTCATCGTCGAGAGCAGTGGCACGGTACTGACCAACGCCCACGTAGTAGATGATGCCGATATCGTCACGGTGGTGCTCAAGGACGGACGCTCGTTTGAGGGCACGGTACTGGGAGTGGACGAGCTGATGGATTTGGCCGTGGTCGACATCGACGGTCGCGATTTACCCACCGTCGAGCTGGGTAGTTCGGGCGATCTGCGCGTGGGAGATTGGGCGATCGCCGTCGGGAACCCCCTCGGCCTCGACAACACGGTGACGTTGGGTATTGTCAGCACGCTCGATCGCTCCAGCCGCGAAGTGGGCGTACCGGACAAGCGCGTGGACTTCATCCAAACAGACGCAGCCATCAACCCCGGCAATTCCGGTGGCCCCTTGCTCAACGAACGCGGCCAAGTGGTTGGCATCAACACCGCCATTCGCGCCAACGCCCAGGGCATCGGCTTTGCCATCCCCATCGACACGGTGAAATCGGTACAGGATCGGCTGATTCGCGGCGAAACCGTGCCGCATCCTTACATCGGCATTCAAATGGTGGCGCTCACGCCCGAAGTCAAAGAGCGCTTCAACAGCGACCCCAACAGCGGCAGCTTCATCGACGCCGATCGCGGCGTCCTCGTGGTGCGCGTCGTTCCTGAATCTCCCGCAGCTCGGGCGGGGTTGCGCGCTGGCGATGTGGTCACTCGGGCGGGCGATCGCGCGATCGTCACCGCCGAAGATTTACAGCAAATTGTGGAGCAAACTGGCGTGAACCGCTCGCTGTCCGTGACGGTGGAACGAAACGGGCGATCGCGTACTTTCTCCATTCGTACCGGCGATCTTGCAGACGCAACATCATAAGCAACCCGCGAACCCCGTCGCATACTGCCAAAGGCTTTAAAATTAATCTAAATCTAAAATTTTACTTAATTTCTTTTCAATTGAAAAGAAATTAAG
>JBCBTL010000258.1:0-4895 GCA_039818705.1 Cyanobacteria bacterium J06639_1 | reverse complement strand
AGGAAGCCACGCCAGCAATGGCGATCGCGTCTCGATCTCTATCCAACCCAGCAGCATCGAGCTGGCCGTTATCGAGCTGACAGCCTAAGGCGCGGGCGAGTTCGCTGACATTCATAATTTGCTGACGCTTGTGAATTGCTAACGTTTGTGAATCGCTGACACGTGCTGACACGTACTGACAGGATATGGCGTTCCAGCGCGCACTAGGTAACCTCTCCAGAAGCCTAGAAGTGTCGATCTCGGGGCTGTAAAGAAATGTAAATAGCGCCTTCGGGTTTTCTTCATATTTATTGATGTTTCTAAGGGCTTGGCAGAGAGCGTGGTAGAAATGTCGTGTTTTCACGAGCGTGTGCCGGGTGCTCTGCGTCCGAACTAGAGTGTTATGACCATCTTTGTTGGCAATCTCAATTACCAAGCTTCTCAGGACGATTTGACGAGTTTTTTCAGTCAAAACTGGGAAGTGCGTTCCATTACTATTCCGCTCGATCGCGAGACGGCAAGGCCGCGAGGGTTTGCTTTCGTCGAGCTTGCATCTGACGCACAGGAAGACGATGCGATTCAAGAGGCGAATGGGTCGATCTTTTTGGGTCGCCCCCTGCGTTTGGATAAAGCTAAGCCGCGCACCTAAGCTATTCGTGCTGTCCGACCCGTATTTCGCTCGGGTGGCGCTCTAAAGTCTGTTTTTCGTTCGCTTGGCGTTTGGATGCTCGCTTGATTCGATCTGGCGTTACGGCGTTGCCCGGCGCGATCGCCGACGTGCGGCTCGGCGTTGACGTGGCGCACGTGCCCCGCTTTGCCGAGGGCTGGCAGCGGTTTGGCGATCGCTTTTTGACCAAAATCTATACCGAAGCCGAGCGGGACTATTGTTTGCGATCGCCCGCCCACACAGTGTCGCGGTTGGCCGGGCGTTGGGCGGCCAAAGAGGCCGCAGTGAAGGCGTTGGGGACGGGCTGGCGCGGAGTGGGGTATCGCGAGGTTGAAGTTACGCGGCGGCCCTCGGGTGAGCCATCCATTCGACTGCACGGACGGGCAGAAAGTCTGGTACGTACCTGGGTCGGCAGTTCGGGGGCATGGACGTGGCGGCTTAGCTTCAGCCACGATGGCGAGTACGCGTTTGCCACCGCCCTACTGTTGCTGCTGGACTGAGGCTTCGCGCTAGGCGATCGAGAATCGCTACGAGCGCACGGGAGGATGGTGCAAGATGCGAGCCTGACGCGGTGCCGGGACGAGTTCGCGGCGGATGAGTTCAGTGGCTTTGGAGGTGTCGATGGGCGGCGAGATGTAGTAGCCCTGGATGTATTCGCAGCCGAGCTGACGCAGCCGCGAGAATTGCTCTTGCGTTTCCACCCCTTCAGCAATGGTGAAAATGCCGAGGCTTTGCGCCAGCGAGACGATAGTTTCGACAATTTTCCAACTGTGGGGCTGGCTTTCCGTATTGCTGATGAAAGAGCGATCGATTTTGAGCGCGTCCAGCGGCAGCGTTTGCAAGTAGCTGAGGGACGAATAGCCAGTGCCGAAGTCGTCAATGTAGGCTTGCACCCCCAGCGATCGCAGGCTTTGCAGGTGATGACAGGCGGTTTCCATATTTTCCACCAGCGCTGACTCGGTGAGTTCGATGCGCAGACTGCGAGCATCGCAGCCGGTGGCGGCGATCGTGTTGCGCACAGTATCGACAAAGGTGGGCTGGACGATTTGGTTGCTGGCGAGGTTGACGCTGATAGTGAGCGGGTGGTGCGGAAACTGGCGGTGCCAATCCCGCATTTGGCGACAGGCTTGCTGTAATACCCACTCGCCAATGTCGGAAATTAAGCCCATATCTTCGGCAATGGGAATGAATACGGCGGGGGAAATCCAGTCGCGTTCGGGGTGTTTCCAGCGCAGAAGCGCCTCAAAACCAGATAGGTGGCCGGTCTCAACGGAGACGATTGGCTGGTAGGCGAGGTGAAACTCGCGATTGTCGAGGGCGCGGCGCAGGTCGCTTTCGATGCGCTGCCGCTGCACGGCACCGGAATACATCGACTCGTCGAACACCACGTAGCGCGATTTGCCCAGGGCTTTAGCGCGGTACATAGCGGTATCGGCATCCCGCAGGATGGTTTCAGCGCGACGGTGGCCGATGTCGCTCGAAACAATGCCGATGCTGGCGGTGATGAAGACTTCGTGCCCGTCGATCCGGAAGGGCTGCACGATTTGCTGCAAAATCCGGTCGGCGATCGCCGTGGCATCGTCGAGCGACTTAATTTCGCGCAGCAGCACGACGAACTCGTCTCCTCCCAAGCGCGCCACCATATCCAGAGGCCGGACGCAAACCTCCAATCGCCGCGCCACGATTTGAATCAGGCGATCGCCGACCGCGTGACCGAGACTGTCGTTGATCACTTTGAAGCGATCGCAGTCTAGAAACAACACCGCAAATTTGTAGGTGCTGCTCAAATTGGCGCGGCTGACCGCTTCTTCGAGCTGCACCAAAAATGCCGCTCGGTTGGGCAAATCGGAGAGGGCATCGCGATAGGCATTCTCTTCGGCTTTGCGACGCTCGGTAATATCCGTTTGCGAACCGGCGATGCGATAGGCGAAGTTGCGCTCGTTGCGCACGGCCAGCCCGCGACTGAGCACCCACATGTAGGTGCGATCGCGCTTGAGGATGCGGTGTTCGCTCTCGAAATGCTCGGTCTCGCCTTTGATGTGGGCGGTGATGTCGGCCACGAGGCGATCTCGATCGTCGGGATGAACGCGATCGAACCACTCGTCTGGGTTTTCGCTCACTTCGCGTTCTTCGTACCCCAGCATTTCTTTCCAGCGAGGCGAGAATTCAATGCGACTGCTGAGGAGATCCCAATCCCAGAGACCGTCATTTGAGCCTCGTACCGCCAAGTCATACCGTTCTTCGATGGCCTGAAGTGCGGCTTCTGCTTGCTTGTAAGGTCGGGTATCGCGGACGAACGTCAGAATATGCGGCTCGCCCTCCACTACAAAACGATGGCTGACCCACTCCAACAAAAGCAGCGAACCATCGGCGTGTTGGAGCTGCAGCTCGCGGAGGGTCGCCCAAGCGCCTGCGGCATTGGACAGTAGCTCGCGGGCTTCGCTGCGCGATCGCGATCGCTCGGGGGCGGGAAAAAGCAGAGCAATAGCATCGCGACCGACAGCGATTCCGGGCGAGTGACCCAGCAGTGTTTCAGCGGCTGGATTGAGTTCTACAACTGCGAGGGCGCTGTTGAAGATCAAAATGGCATCGCGGGCGTGGTGCAAGACGGCGCGATCGATCTTTGAAGTTCCCTCCAAGGCTGCCTCTGGGGTTTCGCTCGGTGGTGGGGCGGCGCATTCGTCACTCGCGATCGCACGCAGAGGAGCGCGATGATTCTCGAACAAAATGTCGAAAAGCTCGGCGGCCTTGGGCTCAGTGGCGTAAGTTCCATCTGACACATCGGCACTCTCTAGACGATTTTCAGCCGGTGATTCTGGCACAGCGGCACTGTCGCGAATGTCTTCAGTTGAAGATTCCCGGTCGTCTGCAGTTGAGGATGCTCGAACGACCTCGGCGGCTTCGGTATTGGCTTCAGGCTCGCTCGGGTCGTCAGTGGCGGCTTGAGAGCGCTGGCTGTGCCGCAAACTGCGACCGACCCCCGTTCCGCCGATCGTCCCTACGACAAAAGCTCCGCCCACCCACGCCAGAGGCACGCGGCTTGACTGCGATCGCACCTCGGGCTGCGGAAAACTCGCGTGGGGTTGGGAGCGCGTATCTGCTGCTACCGCAGGGGCAAAGCCCGCACAAACAACGGCCAGTGCTGCACTGTAGCACCATCGCCGCAACCGAATTCGTGGCGATCGCTCCCTCATGCTTTCGTTCCACTCCTAACCGCTCGCAGTGGAGCCTGCCAGTCTAGACAAACCAATTGGAAACAGCCGTGGAGCGCCATAGATCTCACGAGTCGTTGCCTCAGTAAATATAGGGGCATTTCTAACATTCCCGCTTTGATGGACGAAGCGAACCTTGGGATCTCCCTTACATTGAAACCGCTTTTCCTTAAGATTATGTTCACAAACCCTTGGAAAATTCTCAACTCCGGCGCGGTCTGTGCATCTCGGTACGAAAGTCCGAAACGTGAGTTTGTATACGGCGCAATTGCTTCATTCGTGCGGGTCTGGCAGCATTGGTCTACGCTAGCACTGCCAGTGATGAGCCGCCTTCAGAGCGTTGGACTTGGATCCGACTGGGGAAGCGATCGCGTAGGGCGGGTAAGTGCGTAATTACCAGTAAACAGGCGAAATCACTGGCAACGGCGTTGATGGCGCTCACGAGTAATTCGCGGCCGGTGCGGTCTTGAGTGCCGAAGCCTTCATCGATCAGCAGGGTTTGCAGGCGAGTTCCGGCGCGCTGCATCATCAGGCGGGATAAAGCCAGTCGGATGGCGAAGTTGATGCGGAAGGTTTCTCCCCCCGAGTACGTTTCGTAGGGGCGAGAACCGCGCGGGTCGGCGATCGCGATATCTAATGTGTCGATGGTGCGGCCTTGGCGTTTGCCGCTGCGCTGGGTGATGAAGTGTAGGTGAAGTTGGCTGGCGGTGAGCTGGCCGAGGATGCGATTGGCTTCGGCTTCGAGTTCGGGCAGGGCGCTTTCGACGATCGCGGCGGGAATGCCGTTGTGACCGTAGGCGCGGGCGAGTTCGCGATACACCTGCACCTGACGGCGAGTCTGTTGGCACTCGGTTTGCAAGTCTCGATGTTGGACGGCGATCGCTTCCAAATGCTGCAAGCGCTGTTGGGTGGCTCCCAGTTGCGCCAGCACGCGATCGAGATCTTGGCGTCCAGCTTGTAGGGTGGCGCGCAGATCGGAGGCCGTGACGGGTTCGGCCTCGGAGTTGGGAGCGTCTTCTAAAGATGAGAGGGTGCGG
>JBCBTL010000257.1:0-4900 GCA_039818705.1 Cyanobacteria bacterium J06639_1 | reverse complement strand
TATCCATGGCTAGGCAGTTTTTTTGCTGTCGCCTCTGAGAGGGTTCTCATACTTCCTGGCAAGGCGATTCAACGATTGGCGCTACAGTCGGCGCGATCGCAAAATGTACCGCGAAGTAGTCTCTAATAGTTAAAGGAATAGAGATTTCCTAGAGAGGTGAATACATAGTGAGACATCAAAAAAGATTGAATTGAGAACAAAGCATCTCGTATCAAATCGGAGCGAATCAATGAGTGAGAATTTTCGACTAGGGATTGTATTCACCCACCCGACACAACATCACGGCCCACTGTGGCGACGGCTAGCAGAACAACCCGGTCTATCCGTCAAGGTGCTGTATCTCTCGACTGAAAATCAAACGGGAGGCGATCGCCAACTCGGCAATAGTTCTCAAGCGTGGGACGTAGATTTGCTGAGCGGCTATGACTACGACTATCTCAACGATATGTCGGGCAAAGTTTCGACGGAACGCCGCAACACGCTCCTCAATCCCGGCCTCGTCGGGCAATTAACGCCTGAAAACTTCGACGCTATTTTTATGCAGAGCTTTGTCAACTATTCCTATCGGTTGACTGCAATGCTGTGCAAGCTGCGCGGCATTCCTCTCATCATGCAGAACGACGCCACCATCATGTCTGACATGCGTTACACTCGCGCGCGCCGCATTGTTATGTCGTTCATGTATCCCTGGATGATGAACTTAGCCGATTACTGGCTATCGTGCGGCGACCACAATGAGATCCACCTACGGCACTACGGCGTTGACGATCGCAAAATCGTCCGAGGCTGTCACCCCGTCGATGGCGAGCGCTTCGAGCGTACGATTGCCGAGCGTCAAGCCGACCTCCAGGAGATCCGGCGCTCCTTAGTTTGGGACGACGACACCTTGATCTACGGATTCTCCGGCAAATTTATCGAGCGCAAAAATCCATTCGAGTTTATCGACGCGATCGTCAAAGCTCACCAACGCGACCCGCGCATCCGAGGCATGATGCTCGGCGGCGGCGATCTAGAATCCCAAATCAACGATCGCCTCGCGCAGTTGAATGGCGAAGTCATCAACGTTGGCTTCGTCAACCAATCGCAAATCCCGCTGTACTACGCCGCAATGGACGCATTCGTAATGCCGTCATGGATCGACCCCCATCCTCTAGTCGTGTCGGAGGCGATGGTATCAGGCACCCCGCCTATCCTGAGCGATCGCTGTGGCAACTGGGGCTACAACGACACCGTGCGCCACCGCTACAACGGTTTGGTTTACCCCTGCGGCAATGCGGACGCCCTCGCAGACGCCATGCTGGAAATGACCGATACCGAGACGCGATCGCGCTACGGCCAGCGTTCCAAAGCAGTCTTTTACGGACAAGACATCAACTGCGAAGTGAATGCGTTTTTGGAGGTCATTCGCCGCATTGAGGGCACCTCAACTCGTGCGAATGCAGATCGAGTGAATACAGAGGTCGCAGCGACACCGTCTCCCGCTCCCAGTCCCGTCAGCCCGCTCCCCACTCAATCTTCGTAAGCCCCTCGCGATCGCAACTCAAACACTACCCAACCACTGCCCGTGAAGATTCTTTTATCCGCCTATTCGTGCGAACCCGGTCGCGGCTCCGAGCGTGGGGTCGGCTGGAATGTGGCTCGCGAAGTCGCTAGACGCCACGAGGTATGGGTGCTCACCCGCCCCGACGAAAGTAAAGCGGCGATCGAAGCTGAACTCGCGGCTCGCCCCGTGCCCAACTTGCATTTCGTCTACTTCACGCTGCCTTTCTGGCAAGACAGCATGCGCTGGGGGCAGTCTGGAGCGATGCAAATTCACTACTACCTGTGGCAACTCCAAGCTTATTCAGTTGCTCGGCGGCTGCATCAGACTGTCAACTTCGATTTGGCTCACCACGTCACCTTCGTCAAATATTCCAGCCCGAGCCTGCTATCGCTGTTGCCCATCCCGTTTGTTTGGGGGCCAGTGGGAGGCGGAGAATCGGCTCCAGCTCCGTTCTGGCAAGACTTCGGCTCGCGTGCCAAAGCCTACGAATACGCTCGCAATCTGGTTCGCGGCATCGGCGAACGCGACCCTCTGGTGCGTTTGACGGCTCGCCGCAGCGCTTCCGTCCGCGCCACCACGCACGACACGGCTCGATGTCTCTACGACTTGGGTGCCTCTGACGTCGATATCGTCCCGGAAGTCGGGCTGTTGGACGATGAAATGGCCGAACTCAACGCCTTCGACACGCCGACAGACACCCCCATTCGCTTCATCAGCATGGGTCGTCTGTTGCATTGGAAAGGCTTTCATTTGGGCATTCGCGCGTTTGCCCAGGCGGATGTGCCGGATGCCGAGTATTGGCTTGTGGGCGACGGCTCCGAACTCGACTCCCTCCGTCAACTGGCTCGCGATTGTGGCGTGGGGGATCGCGTTAAGTTTTGGGGGCGTCTGCCCCGCGAAGACACCCTCGAACGCTTGCGTGCCTGTCACGTCTTGGTACATCCCAGCCTGCACGACTCGGGCGGCTGGGTATGCATCGAAGCCATGTCTGCTGGCCGCCCCGTCATCTGTCTCGATTTGGGCGGGCCTGCCGTGCAAGTTACGCCAGAAACGGGTTGCAAAATTCCTGCTCAGACTCCAGAACAAGCCGTCAGCGATATGGCAGCGGCCATGAAAACGCTCGCTCGCGATGCCGACCTGCGCGATCGCATGGGGGCTGTGGGTCGCCAACAGGCGCGCGATCGCTTCAGTTGGAGTGCGGTGGGTCGCACGCTCGACGCCCATTATCGTTCGCTCTTTCCCCAAGTCTCTTCCCAGCAAGACTCTCCTCAAACGACGGGGATGGAGGTAGGGGGCTGATGCACGTTCTCATTCCGGCTTTGCATCGTCCCACGCATCCCACCGGGGTATGCCGTCACGCCGCCAACCTGGCTCAATGCCTGGCTGCCATAGAAGGCATCTCGCGCATCACCCTGGCGATCGGACAGTGGCAAACCCAGTACTTTCAGCTTGCGTTCGATTTGGCTTCTCCGAAGATCGAGATCGAGTCAATCGAGATCGCGAACCGCACGCTGGCGCGCAATCGCTGGTACATCTTCGGCTTGCCGAACGTAGCCGAACGTCTGCGCGTCGATCTCGTCCACGTCTCTTTTCCGATTCCGTTCGTGCGCCGCTGGTTTCAATCGCGCATAGCCACTAGCATTCACGATCTCTATCCCTACGAATGTCCGGAAAATTTCGGCTACCCTCGGGTGTGGTTCAATCGCTGGTTTCTAGAGAGCAGCGTCAGCCAGAGTGATGGGCTGTGCTGCGTGTCTGAGACCACTCAAAAAAGCTTGGAGTTATATTTTCCGGGAGCGCGATCGCGCAAACCCATCTCGGTGGTGTACAACTACGTCGATTTCGCCGCTCCGAGCCCGACTGTTCCTGCTCAACTACAATCCGATCCCCCAGAATCTTTCGTCTTGTGCGTAGCTCAACATCGCAAAAATAAGAATCTGGACATCCTAATCGAATCTTTTGCCCAACTTGCACGAAACCATCGCCTCTCAGCCGACACGATCCTCGTTCTCGTCGGCAGCCCAGGCCCAGAAACCGAGCGGATCGAAGCCTTGGTGCGCGATCGCTCCCTTGCGAAACGGGTGACATTCCTATCGAGATTGAGCGATCGCGAGCTAGCGTGGCTGTACGATCGCTGCACGCTCTTCGTCATTCCGTCTTCACGAGAAGGCTTTTGCTTGCCTTTGGTGGAAGCGCTTGCCTTCGGATGCCGAGTGGTCTGCTCGAATATTCCTATCTTTCGAGAGGTGGGAGCGTCGCTCTGTTACTATTTCGACCTTCATACCGATCCTGTTAAAGCTTTGAGCGATCGTATCCTCGTGGCACTATCCCACCCACGTCTCGAGGCTTCTGCCTTAGAAGCGAGGTTTACGAAGCCCGCAATCGCCCGCCAACTGCTTGACTTTTACGCACAGATCCCGACACTCCCGTAAGTTTGCATCTCGACTGAAGCCGCGCGAACATGCTGCGAGCAGATGTCGTACACTCCTTCCCTCACCTTCAGGTTCGTCAACGTCAGTACTCATGACCGTCACACTGCGCTCGTCACTCCCCGATAAAGCCGGGATGCTGAAGAACTCTACCTTAATTGTGATAGGGTTTGCGACAGCCTTCTTCCCGCGCCTATTCACCTACTTCGGCGCGCCCACTCCCCTAAACTTTCTCCACCTAGCCATTATTCCTGGAATCGCGATCGCTGTGCTTGCGACCACCCGCGTCGCCCATAGCCGCCAAATTCAGGTGGTGTGGCAAGTCCTAGTAGGCATGGGAATCTTTTTGACCTGTATCGTGGCTAGTGCCCTCGTGAGTCATGCTGGATTCACAAATGTCTTCCTGCAATTTCTCCTATTCGGCCAGCCGTTCGTGCTTCTGGCCGCTATGCTCGCTGTTCCTACCTCCCGCCGAATTGTAAATCGATTCCAATACTGGTTTTTGGGCTTTGCTCTATTCAACCACCTGCTCGCAATCGCCCAGTCCGTACTGCTCCCTATCGGCCTCTATCCACGACGCGGCGGACAAATTGCAGACCGCATTGCAGGAGTGTTTGCCGCTCCAGGGGGAAGCGCTGCAAACTACGTATCTTGCACGGTATCGATCTTTTTCGCTCTGTACTTCGCGCTGGTATTCAAACACGTTCCCCGGTGGATTCGCGCCGTTCTGCTTGCAACGAGTATTTACCAAGCTTACATATCAGATTCGAAGCAAGTTCTTTTGTGTCTGGGGTTGGGGTGGGGAGTCCTGACTTTGACGAGAGTGACGAAACTAGAGTACGTCTTGAAATATCTCGTGCCGACCGTTTTGGTTTTGTCTGCTTTAGTGTGGGCGATTCAAAACCCAGACATAGAGTTTCTATCAGTC
>JBCBTL010000256.1:0-4901 GCA_039818705.1 Cyanobacteria bacterium J06639_1 | reverse complement strand
CACCGCCTCAGCCCCACGCTGGACGATGTAGGACACGCCGTTAAACTTGGTCGATTGACGGCGATTCCACAGTTGGTGTAGCGACACCTTTGAACCATCGCTCGCTAGACCCATCAAAGACTTGGGCACGACGGTGAAGGCACAGCGGGTGCCTGTAAATCCAGCGTTTTTAGAAAACGACCGAAATTCGATCGCGCAGTCCCGTGCCCCTTCGATCTCGAAAATCGAGCGCGGCAATTCAGGATCGGTGACGAAGGCTTCGTAGGCGGCATCGAACAGAATGATGGAGCCGTGAGATTTTGCGTAATCGACCCACTCTTTCAGGTGTGCTTTGCTGGCCGTCGCACCCGTGGGGTTGTTCGGAAAACATAGGTAAATCAAGTCAACTTTCTGACTGGGAATCTCAGCGGTGAAGTCATTCTCAGCCGAGATTGGCATGTAAACTAAGCCGCCGTACTTGCCCGATTCGTCGGCCTCGCCCGTATGTCCGGCCATCACGTTCGTATCGACGTAGACGGGATACACTGGGTCGGTGACGGCGATCGTGTTGTCGCTACCCACAATGTCGAGAATATTGCCGCTGTCGCACTTCGCCCCATCGGAGACAAAAATTTCAGACGCGTCGATGTCGCGACCCCGCGCCTGGAAATCCTGCGCGGCAATGTTTGCTCGCAGCCACCCGTAACCTTGTTCGGGACCGTAGCCGTGAAAAGTCTCGCGATCGCCCATTTCAGCTACGGCTTTCGTCATCGCGTCGCAGCAGGCTTGCGGTAGCGGTTCGGTGACGTCACCAATGCCCATTTTGATCGGCTTGGCCTCGGGATGCTCGGCGGCGAAGGCTTTGACGCGCCGCGCGATTTCTGGAAAGAGATAGCCCGCTTTGAGCTTGAGAAAGTTGTCGTTAATGGTTGCCATGACGATCGCCTGCAAAATCTTCCATTTAGCTTACTGGCGATCGGCCTTGCGCACGCGAGAACGAATCGACCAAGCACCGGCTAGGAGTAACCCTGCCGTAAGTGTCGGTTCGGGAACGGGAGTAGACGTGTAGGCAATGCCAATGGGACGCAGCAGCTCGTCAGTGCTGGGAACGAAGACGGCTCCGGGTTGGCCGGGGCTAGGGAACGGCGCGCCCGTGAGAGCGTCGTAGCGCAAGACCGCACCGCGATCGCCGTCGGTAAAGTCAAACCCGACTGTAAACAGCTCGTCATCCGGCGTAAAGGCCAAACTGCCGATGAAATTCCCGCTGCGTAGCGTGCCAGCATCGTCGAAGAACGTGTAGGCCGTTTCAAGTTCGGAGAGAAGACTGCCGGACAGGAAGTCATAGCTGCGGATGCCATTCGCAAAGTCGCTGGTGTAGAGGTTGCCATCTGGCCCTGTGGCTAAGCCCAAAAAACTCACGAATCCGAAACTGGTATCGAGCGGGGCGGGCTGCTCGATGAAGACTTCTCCTGCACCTGTGGCAATGTCGTAGCGCAAGACCTGACTGTCGAACGCAAAGGTAATGTCTCCCGTACCGTCTGCCACGCTGCCTTGAGTCGAGACGTAAAGCGCCCCATCCGGGCCGAACAGGAGATCGTTGGGGCCGTTCAGTCCGTTCGCCGTTCTCGTACCCGCTGCGAAAATATCGATAAACTGGCCTGTAGCTCCGTCAAACCTGGCGATCTCGTCGGTACGGAAGCTAGAGACGTACAAATTTCCGTCGGGGCCGAAGGCATTGCCGTAAGGACGAAACAGCGTGCCGCCTTTGGTAAACGTATCGATGAATTTGCCGGTTCTGCCGTCGTACCGAAGTACTTGACCCGACGTGTTCGTACCGCTACTGACGTACAGATTGCCATCGGGGCCGAACGTCAGATCGTCAGGACTCGTGAGGCCGCCGCTGCCTGGTGTGATGAAATTGCCAAGCAACCGCCCCGATCGCTCGTCAACGGCCACCACATTATTGCCAGACGTATTGCCAATGAGGAGTGCCGCTCGGGCTGAAGGACTCGAACTGCTCCACGCGACCAAAACGCTCGCAACGCCAAAACCGAACCCCAGCTTGCTTAGTCCCACGATCGCACTCCTCATCCGACATCAGTACGGGTAACGTACCGAATGAGTTGGGGTGCTTTCTGTATACTGCGCGATCGCCTCAGCCTGCGTTCGCGCCCACGCGCGCGATCGCCCGCACGATCCACGGCACGATCGCGATGACAGAAATCAACCGAGTCAAGTGCATGACCAAGACGGTGCTGCCCTGCGCGCCCATATCTAACGCGATCAAACTGATATCGCTCAACCCACCCGGTGCCGTGCCGAGCAAAGCAGTCAGCGGCTCCATGCCCAGCAGTTTGGAGATTGTCAAACCCGACAAGACACCCGTACCGATCGCGATCGCCGCACACATCAGCGCCGGTCGCCACAGCTCCCGCATGGCAATCAACGTGTCGCGATCGAGCGTTGCTCCCAAGAGAATGCCTAATCCCACTTGCAACACGAACCGAGTTTGGCTGGGGATTGGGGGAAGATCGTAAGTTTGCAGCACGCTGGCGCTGCCCACCGCGATCGCCGCCCCTACCAGCGGCCCCGCCGGAATGCGCAGCTTCATGCCGATAAATCCGCCCACAAAGGCGATCGCCACCGTCCAAACGTAGTTCATGCCCGTTCTCCCGCGTTGCTCCCATCGCTAGTCTATCGAGCGCGATCGCGGCTGTATTGGGTCTCAAGCGTGAAACGGGACGACGAGGAGGGGAAGAGCGATCGCCGCAATGAAGAGCCAGTGCAGACGGTCGAGCGAGGTGTCGCCAACGGGGGCGCGCAGTAAAGCATCGACCCGTTCTTCCAGGCGATCGACGGCTTCAGCCCCGAAAGCAACGTTTGGTTGCAACGTCACGGGCGTACTCGCAACTTGAAATAGAGCTTCGGCCAGCACGAGGCGATCGACCGACTCGGCGGCGCGCGCGTCGGCGCGCAGTTCGCGCAGCGTTAACAACTCTTGCCATAGGGCATCTGAGTGAGGCAACCACGCCCCTAAACATTCTAGCCACCCCAGCCAGAAAAACCAAAACGGGTCGCGATAGTGAGCGTGCGCCCGTTCGTGAACCAATACGGCGGTTACATGCTCCTCATCCAGATCGTCCAACAATCCCTGACTGAGGACGAGTTCTGGGCGACACCAACCCACCTGCGCTGCGAACGGGATGGCGCTGTCCACGAGGCGAGCGCGATCGCCGCCAATGACGCGCACGGGAAGCGTATGGATGTGTTGGCGCGATCGCATCGCCTGCCAGCCCAACCAACCCAGCCAACCCAGTGCGTACAAACCGAACGATACGGCCACACCGAAGCACAGCCAGCCCTGCCACTCTCCCGCCATCCGACCGCTCGGTCCCATGCACGCCAGCGAAATTGCCGTACTCAACACCAGTGCTGGGGGAAACATCACGCCCAGCAACGCCCGCTGCCACCGGGAGAGATAGGGCGTGCGATCGGGAGTCAGCCAAAATCGTATCAGCCACGCGCAGCCCAACGCTGCTGCCAACATGCCCAGATGCATCAGCCCTCCTCCCGCGCTTGGCGTGCAGCTTTCAACCGCTGCGCGATCGCGTCTAACCGCTCGATATTCTCTGCGTCAATGCGATCGGCAAAAGCGGCCACCACATCAGGGTTGCCCACGGCCAGAAAGGCTTCGAGTCGTTCTTGCGCCCAAATTGACTGAGCTTCCCGGCGCGTGACGCGGGGTTGCCAGTAAAACGAGCGGTCTTGCTTGTCGCAACTCAACCAGCCCTTTTCCGTCAATCGACGCAAAACGGTCGTGACTGAGGAGTACGTCAGTTCGCGATCGGGATCGGCCAGGATGCGCTCGTGAACCTCTCGCACCGTCGCGCCGTTCGACAACCAGACAAGCTCTAGAATTTCTCGCTCTAGAGGCCCCAACGAAAGCTGACGGGGACGGTAACGAGTGGGGCGATTCATCGGCAAAGCTCTCAACTGTCGAGCAGGTGCTATCAGCCTAGCGTGACTTCTCGAATTCGCGCGCTCGCCTAATGATGCCGAGTCGGCTGAAAATAGATATCGAGAGCGAGAACCGAAGGTGGGAGCGATCGCCATGCCGCCAATGCCAGCCGAACGCCTAGAAGCGTATTCAGACCGCCACCCTGATGAGGTGCTGCTCGTCGATTTGAACGTGGATGGAGAAAGCGATCGCGTTTTGGTGTTTCGGGGGTATTCCAGCTCTCTCGTGCGTCCCACCGCCGCCGACTTGAGTGTTCCGGTCATCCCTCCGGACGCTGACATCGAAGCCGTTTCGCGCTTGCATGCTCCCTATCACCCCAACGATCCGAAGTACATCGATCGCGATGTGGACTGGTCTCGCTTCGACGCACTCCTGACAGAATGGGGATTCTAGCTGTCCCGCAGATAACGCTCCCGCAAAGGGGGGAAGAATGCGCGGCTGATGAACCGACCCCATCCCGGCACAGCATCTCAGATCGAGCCTTTTTGAGATACGGCCTTTTTGCAACGTAGTGAAAGTTACTAAACTAGGCAGTACACTATCTAACGTCAAACTTCGAGGAACACCCGTGGCCGAACTCGACACCGGAATTCCAAGTTTTCGCTGGGTTCAAAATGCCATCCGCGATCGCCAAACGGTTGCCATCAAGCTCGTAACAGGCGAAGAAATCGGCGGCACGGTACGCTGGCAAGACCCCGAATGCATTTGCCTGCTCGATAGCGGCGAGAACGATATTTTGCTATGGCGCAACGCGATCGCCTGGCTGCGCATTCGATAGGGATTCAGGCAGCAAAGAACTGTAAAGTTTCGTTACCGAGCCTTCTGGTGGAGCAGTGCCGCGACGTTTCGCCAGACCGTCGATTGACGCGATCGCAGAGCGTTGCAGACTAGAGCGAGATAAACG
>JBCBTL010000255.1:0-4921 GCA_039818705.1 Cyanobacteria bacterium J06639_1 | reverse complement strand
CGACATTTCCTCAAATCTCTAAGTCGAAACTTTACGAGTTTTTAGCTACGGCTCGGCAGAGTGAAATACAGGCAGAGCGGGAACTAAGAGTGTGGGCGCGATCGCTTTGATCGATGCTTAGCGCGACTGTAAGTGTCACTCTCAAACGTCATTGAGGAGTTTCTGAACCTGTTGGTAGCTCGCTTCGTCGCCGAAAGATTGGAAGAGTTCGCCCGCTTTTTCAATGTCGCGCAGGCCGTTTTGGCGATCGCTCAAGCTGATGCGAGCGCTTCCTCGGTTTAGATAAGCTAGCGGCAAGTTCGGGTCGAGTTCGAGTGCGCGGGAACTATCGCTGACGGCTTTGTTGTACTGTCCCAGTCGTAAATGAGCGGCACTGCGATTGACGTAAGCCTGAGCGGGATTGATATTCAGCTCGATCGCGCGGGAACTGTCCGACAGCGCGCCGCGAAAATCACCGATTGCCAGCCGCGCTGCACTGCGGTTGTAGTAGGCCATGCCCAAATCGGGTGAGAGGGCGATCGCTTGGGTGTAATCTTCGAGGGCTTCAGGCAGGTGACCTAAAACATCGTGGGCGTAGCCGCGATTGAGATATGCCTCGGCGAGGTCGGGATCGAGTTCGATCGCGCGCGAGTAGTCATTGAGCGCGCCGTTAAAGTCTCCAGCTTCCGTGCGACCGACGGCTCGGTTGTAAAACGTACTGGCACTGTCGGGGGCGTTTTGAATGACCGGGGTGTAGTCTTCGCAGTCGATCGTGACTGACTCGGTACACTCGCTCGGCATCGCATCGCTGGTGGCGGATGGCGAGCGCCTCCACTGACAGGCTGATGCCAGCGAGCCGAGCGCGATCGCTAAGATAGCGACGGTTAGCGATCGCCCGAATCTCTCCCTCTCGACGCGATGAGACCGAGCGGATGGTAATGAGGAGAAACGCACGATGGGCGATCCGGCTGAGCCGATGGCGAAAGGATCCTATCCAGAAGGTAGCCGATATCTGGGGGATTTGAATCGTCCGCAGGTCACACTCCTCAACATTTCGCTGCGGGTCGCATAGCCAGGACGGGCGAAGCGATCGCCTGCTTACGGTTTTGGCACAACCCCAGCCAAGGTTGGAGCCTGGCGTGTCGGCGGGTCTGTGAATACCTGCGCCGCGCGATCGCGCAGGAGGCGAGCGGTTTCTGTCGGCGTTTGCCCCGATACGTCGGCGGTCAATATCGGTGCGGGGCGCTGTTGGAGATCGTAGGTGTAGGTTTTGTCGTAGTAGTCGAGCACGATATCAGCGGCGCGGGCGAGATTCCCTTGTTGAATGGCTCGCACGGCCTCCTGGGCGCGAGCGCCCCCCAATCGCTTGCGAATGCGCTCGGTGGCGGCAATGAGTTCGTCGCGTTGGGCAGCGCCGTAGATTTCGACTAGATATCGCACCCGTTCGGCTCGCGGTCGCTCCACTTGCACGACGGGAGCGCGCATCATGCGATCGAACAACGCCTGCGGGATGCGACAGGCTCCGATACGCCGACTTTCCCCTTCAATCCAAATCGGGTGCCGGTCTGAAAAGCGCTCCCAGCGGACGGCGATTTCGTTCTCGAACTGTTCGGTGCTGGGCTGCGGAGGTTGCGTTAACCCGCCGTAGCTGCTGCCGCGATGGTTCGCCAAGCCTTCTAGATCGAGCACGGGTTCGCCCAACTCAGCGAGCGCGTGCAAGATGTCCGTTTTGCCCGAGCCAGTCATGCCGCCGAGGATCGAGATGGGTTTGGGCTGCTCGAACCGTGCCAAACACCAGCGACGGAAGGTTTTGTAACCTCCCTTCAGTACGGTCACTTTGAGCCCCGCTGTCTCTAGCAGCCAAGCCACGCTCCCGCTGCGCATCCCGCCTCGCCAGCAGTGGACGCGCACGTGGCGATCGCCCGCCCAGGCTTTAGCCTGTTGCACCATCGTTACTAGTTTGGGGCCGACCAAACTCAACCCCAGTTCGATCGCGGCTTCGCGCCCGCGTTGCTTATAACAAGTCCCCACTTGCGCCCGCTCGTCATTCTCGAATAGGGGCAAGTTCAGCGCTCCCGGAATGCGCCCCTGCTCGAACTCGGCGGGGCTGCGCACGTCCAAGATTGCACCTGGAGCGTCGAGGAAAGCATCGAGGGGGAGAGTTTGGGGCATGTCGATCGCGAGCGAAAGCAAAACGCGGGCGATCGCGGAGGTATCAAGGCGATCGCCCGTCCATTGTAATGAGGGCGCGTCCCGGCTGCTGAGGCAGGACGCGACCGACGACGTGACTGTTGGTGTATCCGAGCGATCGCAGCTCGGCCAAACACGCTTCCGCACGCTCCTCGGGAACACCAGCTAACAGCCCCCCCGACGTTTGCGGGTCGAAGACAAGCGGCAGGTGTGGATGGGACGTGACGCGATCGCAATCGACGAGATCTCGGCTGGCACGCCAGTTTTGCGGGTATAGAGAGCTGGCAATGCCCGCCTGCGAACTCTCGACGGCTCCGGCCAAGAGTGTCAAGCGATCGAGCTGAATGTCGAGCTGGATGCTGCTCGCGCGAGCCATTTCTGCTGCGTGTCCGACGAGGCCGAATCCCGAAATATCCGTACAGGCCGTTGCGCCGTACTCGCGCAAACACTCGGCAGCCGCCCGATTGGATTGCGTCATGGCTCGAATCGCTGCCTCAATCCAGCGGCTTTTGGCTTTCAACTGCATGTCGGCTGCGAATAACACGCCCGTTCCCAGCGCTTTCGTGCCGATCAACAGTTGGCCGGGTTGGAGACCAGTTTTGCGCCAGAGGCGATCGCGTTCCAGCCAGCCGTTGCAGACAAATCCAATCGCCATCTCGTCGGCTTCGAGCGTGTGCCCGCCCGCAATGGGAACGGCATCAGGCTGAAGGGCTCGCACGGCTCCTGCCAGAATTTGGTAGAGCATCTCCTCGGTTTTGATCGCAGTAGCGGGAGGAATCGCCACCAACGCCTGCACGCTGTGGGGTCGTGCCCCCATCGCCCAGATGTCGTTAAGGCAATGTTCGATCGCGATGCGTCCAGCCACGAACGGGTCGTCTGTGATGGCCGGAAAGTAATCAACAGTTTGGACGAGCAGGCGATCGCTCGGCACCTGCAATACGGCGGCATCATCCGGCGCGTCTAGTCCAACCGCGATCGCCGATTTACTTTCGGGGAGCAGCGTTTTCACGCGATCGAGTGCCCGCATCAGCGCCGTACTGCCCACCTTCGATCCGCATCCTCGACAACGCATGAGGGGGTCGCTCGGGGCGCGATCGGGTTGGGGGACAGCTTCCGCCATAGCGCTCGGTTCGAGATCGAGGAAACGCGCCATGAACTGGCGATCGATCCGGTCTTTCCAGCGCCACATCCACGGCGACTGCCACGCCCACCGACCGCGAGCGGCCACCGCTGAGCGATCGCCCGTACCGATTAACGTCAAGAAGTGCTGCTGCGGCTGAAAGGGCTGCAGGGCTTCGTTTCGGGCGGCACGCTGCAAATTTTCAACCAGCGGTTGCCCTTGGCGCACCGCAAACACCCCGGCTTTCGGACGGGGATGATTCACCATCGTCGCGATATCGCCCGCAGCAAACACCTGTGGATGCGAGATTGACTGCAACGCATCGTTGACCTGGATAAAGCCGCGATCGTCTGTGGCTAAGCCGGAAGCCCGCAGCCAGTCCGGCGCGATCGCTTGTGTTACCCAAAAAACACGATCGCACTTCACCGTCTGGCGCGCGCGTACCCAGCCGTCCCCCACTTCCCGCACGGGATCGTTCAAATGCACCTGCACGCCGCGATCGCGCAAAACCCGCTCGAACCGTCGCCGCACCCACGCCGGATGCGATGGCATCAGTTCGGAGCCCCGCTGAAACAGGTGGAGTTCGAGCCGATCGGCAGACTGCCCCGCCCCCCGCAAGACATCGACCAACCGCGATCGCGCTGCCAGCGTCAGCTCCACGCCCCCCGCGCCCCCGCCCACCACCGCCAGCGTCAGGGGCGCATCGGGGCGATCTCGCACCTGCTCCAGCAACCCTTGCCAGTGCTGGAGAAACTGCCGGACGGGCTTCGCCGGAATCGCAAAATCCTTTGCCCCCGGCACGTCGGGCACGGCGGGCGTGCTGCCGATGTCGATCGAGAGCAAGTCAAACGGAACGGGCGGGCGATTGTCGCACAACACGAGCTGGCGATCGAGATCCAATCCCGTCGCCCGGCTGGCAAACAACCGCGCCCCAGCAAACCCGGCCAGCGGGCGCGTATCGATGTGACATTCGTCGTAGTCGTAGTACCCCGCCACATGTCCCGGCAGCATTCCCGAGTAAGGCGTGTGTACGTCAGCCGTTACCACGGTCAGCCGTACCCCAGCCAGCGGATGCATTCCGAAATATTTGAGAGCGATCGCGTGGCTGTGTCCCGCCCCCAACAGCACTAGATCTTTAACAACGGGAGAAGAGGACTGCATCGCACGCGATCGCGGAGGTGGAGGTCGGTCGGGAAAAAACCTCACCTAACCTAGCATCGCGATCGCCCTACGACTGCGCGGCTCGACGGGCTTCTTTCAACCACGCCTCAAACTCTTGCTCGTGAGCGTCCACCCACGCTTCGGCGCGGCTGCGGGTTTCAACTTGGCTCCGCCTCCCCGATCGCAACTGCGACATTTCGGCGGCAATATCGGCGGTCGGAATCGTCACCTGCTCCAAAAAACGCTGCGCCGCAGGATTGGCTTCCATAAACTCGCGATTGCCCAGTGCGCCCCACTGATTCACGGCAAACCCGACGTTCTTGCCGTCAACGACCGTCACCGCATCCTCCGCTTGGCGATCGGGCAGGGTTGTAAACGGCACTTCCAGCCACACCACGTCATCTCCCGGCTCCAGCGTGTCAGCCAACCAATGAAGACTCCAACCGTAGTACAACACGGGCTTGCCTTCCC
>JBCBTL010000254.1:0-4932 GCA_039818705.1 Cyanobacteria bacterium J06639_1 | reverse complement strand
GTACATTTTGGAGCGCGGGTTTAGCGATCGCCCCCTCACGCTAGTCGGGTTTTCGCTGGGGGGACGGGCGATCGCCTACGCTATGGAATATTTAGCCGCTCACGACGGGTATGGCTTAGTCGATAATATTTATCTGTTCGGCTCAGCAATTTCGACGACGAATCCGAGGATTTATTACCTAACAGAAATGTCGGCCGGGCACGTAGTCAACGTCTATTCGCGCAAAGACGTGATTTTGAATTATTGGTATCGCGCGATGCAAGGATTTTCGACCGCGATCGGACTTACAGCGCTCGATCGCGAAGGCATCATCGATTACGACGCTACCGATGAAGTTGGCGGTCACTTTCAGTACCCCAAAAAATTGGGCGAAATTCTCTACACGATTCGTCGCGAACTCGGAGAAGCACCGATCGTCACGGCAAATGCTCCCCAGATGAATGTCAATGCTTTGGCAGCTCGTATGGTGAGTTAAGCCCTAACTTTGTGACAAGCGTTTTACGGCTTCGCCATCGAGTAAGTCGTGGGCTTCTCGCAGTATTTTGGGAATGCGATCGCGGTGCGGACTCTCTGTCAAATAAGCCGCTAATTCTCGTTCAGAAACCGTCTCAGCTTTATTGCCAGGAAACCAGTGACTTGCCCGACTGAGCAGGTTATATCGCCCGCGCGCGTAGTCCGTCATATCGTAGGCTTTGGCGAGATTGTAAAGCCATAAAATAGTCGGGATGTTGATTCCGCCTGGGGTTTGATGGTGTTTGGGCAGGCCGATACGCCAGGTTTTGACCCAGTCTTCACCGAGAACGGCGATCGCCTCCTGCTGCAGTCGAGTCAGAATTCCCGGCAGAATTTCATCGGCTTTATCGAGCAGCGGCAGCACCTTCAGATGTTCGTCAAAATCGCTCGGGCGGGATGCACCGAGGCTGAGGGTGTGAACTTCGGGATGCGAAAGACAGAACAGGTCGTTAAAGACCATCGGACTGAGGGGACGGCAGAGTTCGACCAGTTTTTCGGGCGGGGCGTAGAGTTTGCCGCCTTTGTCGGACGGACTGATGACGAACACGCCCATATCTTGCTGTTGGGCAGCAGCGATCGCCGGCCAGTTGTCTTGAAAAATGTAGTACCAGTGCAGATTGATGTAGTCGAAGCGTCCAGTTTGGATGGTTTGCAGGATGATGTCGAGCGGGCCGTGCGTGGAAAAACCGAGGTGGCGGGCGCGACCCTGGGCAATCAGCTTTCTAGCCGCATCTATGCAACCGCCGGGGCGCACGCATTGCTCTAACCGCTCGGGGGTGTTGATGCCGTGAATGCCCAATAAATCGACGTAGTCGAGTTGGAGGTATCCGATGGATTTCTCGAAGGTGTCGAGGAACTGTTGGGGGTCGTCGTAGGGATGGATTTTGGTTTGGACGATTAGGCGATCGCGAGGTAGCTGCGGCAAAATCCGACCGAGCTGCATCTCTGACGAACCGTATCCCCGTGCGGTTTCAACGTGCGTAATGCCGACCTCTAGCGCGCGTCGAATCGTTGCTTCTAAGTTCTGTTGCCCGTCGTCTAACACTGCCGACCACGGAATATCCTGCCACTTTTGCTGGTAGCGCATGCCGCCGCAGCTAAACACCGGCATGGGCAGTTCCGTTCGACCGAAGCGGCGATAGCGCATCTGCTGAACACTCGAATTCAACTCTCAGATTTTAGCCAGTGGTAGCGGTTCAGCGCTGCTCAGTCGGGGGAGCGATCGCGTCACCCTTTTTCAAATTCGTGCTGGACGCAGATCGAGATCGCTACTCTGAGACGACTTAGAGCATTAACTTCTAGTAGTTGAGACACGCATTACAAACACAGGTAGACTGTGCGCATACGACCAGCCTCAGAACGCGCGGTTTGCGTGCTTCTCATCTGGGATGTCCAATACTCGTCGTTAGGCTTTCATCATGACACTCCATCCTAAGGTAGCTATCTACACAGCTTGTGACAGCAATGTCTTTCAAGGGGCCATGGCATGCCTACGCAGCTTCAGAAATCATTTCCCAGAATGTTCATTCTACCTAGTCGATTCCGGACTAAGTTCGCAACAACGGAGACGAGCGGCACGCGAATTTAAGGTCGTGCCAAGTTCTCCATCACGCTTTCCTTGGGAAGAGGATAAGCAGTCATACTTTTTCCATGCATATCGAAATAACAACATCGAAGCCGAATACCTAGTGTATGCTGACTGCGATACCGTAGCACTTAGAAGAGATGCAAGGCTATTGACGGTTCCTCACGGTAAAATTGGAACTGTGTGTGAGTCGAATTACCCCAAAAAATTTACTCTTAAACAACAATTTTCAAATTTTTCCGCGCTATATTATTTCAACGAAAAACCTGTTCCCTTACGAGATAAATTTTCAAGAAACACCGGCATCATTGCAGGCGATCGAGCTGGGTGGGAAATCCTGCTCAATTCCTTGGGGCTTATGCATGCTGAGGACTCAAAAGTTTTCGAGGACAGTTGTACCGACCAAGGAAGTGTTGGAATATCCATTTACCGCAGCAATATCGATTTCGATCTTCCTTTAGAACTGAACTGCCCCTTGTCCGCAACCAAAGACTGCATGAATCCATCAGTAATTCACTTCACAGGTTACCGCAAGCCTTGGGCTTTGCAACGTTATAGACCGAATATTTATGATGCAGGATATATCGATTGGAGAGCAAACAGTTCTTGGCTAGATTTTCCGGCAAGGCACTGGGGTCATTGTGTTTATTTTGCCCTTCGAGATGCCAAGGATCGCATCGTATCTAGCGAGAACTGATGTTCCTTTCGACCTGCAGATGCACTCAACTTCATAACGAGCTTCGCGCTTGGTTTCGCTATCGACCTATTAGACCTCTTGTATGGATCGACTATCACTATGGTGGAATGAGGATTTCAGGCTTTAGATCGGCATTCGTGCAAGAACTCTATTCTGTCGATGTAGACTTCCTCTAATTTATGGGAATAAAAGTTTTGTTGGGAGCGGAAGCGACTCGCGGTTCGTTAGATCGTTTGCGTGCCTTGCTACGTACCTCGCTGATTCGTTGCTTCGAGAGCGGGTATTGGGTTAGAGATGATGTCGTGATGAGGAAAGGAAGTGATACGAAATCTGCTTATCAAGCACGCCAAACAAATATCAACCTCCAAGTCCTGCATGAGTTCATATGAGCGGGTTTGAGAACTACATTTTTGGGATATCGACTAAACCGGATTTGATATTGGCGATCGCATCGAAGAACTAAGGATGAAGTCAAGCGATTAAGATACCGTTTTTGGCGGCGGATGTTTATAGATTCTCAATGTAGCGAATGGAGCCCTCCCTCGCATGAGGAAAGGGCTCCATTCGTTATGGGAGGATTACGCCACTAACTCTTTCACTTTCTTCATGATGCCCACAGGGTCGATGCCTTGGTGGGGGAACTGCTCCCACAGACCGCCGCAACCTTCTTCGTGGGTGCCGAGGAAAGCAAACTTCGGCGTGTAGCCGCGCTCCAACAACCAAGACCCGAAGCGACTGCCCAAGCCAGTGCGGCGGTTGAACGCTTCTACCGTCAGAACAAAAGGTGCTGCACCGACCTTCGCCATCATCTCTTCATCCACTACGTTGAGCGTTGCCTTGTTAATCAAGCCCACGTCAATGCCTTCTTGCTTGAGCCGCTCCACTGCATCGAGGGCGCGATACACGGCATCGCCAAAGCTGACGATGTAACCCGCCGTGCCTTCTCGAATCACCTCGTCTTTGCCGGGGGTGAAGGTGTAGTCGCCACCAAACATTTCGTTGCCGTCCGCATCCAAAATCATCGGCACTTTCGATCGTGTCGAGAAGATAAACCGCAAGCCAGGATTGCTGAATACCGACTTAACGCACGCCTTCATCTGGTTGGCATCCACCGGGAAATAGAGGCGAGTTTCGTAGCCGTCATCCAAACCGTTGTCGGCAAACATGTTGTTAATACCGAAGTGACAGGTGTTATCGGCCATGTCGTCGATACCCGCATGGGAGAAGTGGCAAAGCAAGTTGGACTTGTTCAACCGCGCCATCGTAATTTCCGAAACGCACATCTCCAAAAAGGCACTGAAGGTGGCGAATACGCCCTGCTTGCCTGCTTCCATGCCGAAGCCCGCTGCTGCCGACAGGTTGCCCCGCTCTTGAATGCCGCCGCTGATAAAGATTTCAGGGTGAGCTTTGCGAATTTGAGCCAGACCGCAGGAGCCTTCCAAATCGCTGTCCACCACCAGAACGCTGTTCTTGCGCTCTTCTTCGCTCATGCCGCCCAATACTTCCACCATCGACTCGCCGAAGACGTTGCGGTTGGAACCGACTTTGTCCGAGACACCCAGAAATGTGTACGCGTTTTTGGGCTTTTCGACCGCTTTCAAGAAGTCAGCAGCAGCTTGGCGATCGCGCTCTTCCAAATACTGAATCGCGGCATTCACCGGAATCACGTCGTGGCCGTGGGTCGAACCCTCAATGCCCGCAATGCCAACGCTCATGGGGCGCTTGTTGATCACCGCGATCGGGCCGGGGGTGTTGACTGCTTCGCAAATGCGCGCGTACAAGCCGTCCAAATCTTCGCCATCACCCACCAACGTTTTGAGGCCGTGACCTTCCAGGGTGCGCTGCACGGTGAAGCCGCCAAGGTATTGCGAGGGGTGTCCGGCGATCGTGACATCGTTATCGTCGATCAATAGCTTGACGTTGAGGTGCTGAGCCACTGCCAAGCGAGCTGCTTCCGCGTCGTTACCCTCTTGCTGAGAGCCGTCCGATCCCAAGCAGAACGCCGTCTTGCCAGGATTTGCCATCGCCACGCCATTGACGTAGGGCCACATGTGACCCAACCGCCCGGAGCTGAACTTCACGCCCGGAGTCAAGCCCAACTCGGGGTGACCGGGGAGCGTGGAACCAGCGGCACGAT
>JBCBTL010000253.1:0-4933 GCA_039818705.1 Cyanobacteria bacterium J06639_1 | reverse complement strand
CGTGCCGATGCGGTAGCCCTGAGCCAAGAGTTGTTCGACCTGGGCTCGCACGTCTGCTGGGACGCGACTGCCGCCAGAGCGATCGCTCGTCACGACTTCTGCCGCGAAGCTCGCCGGAGCATTGTCGTAACGGCGCACTTCATCGCGCACGGGGGTGACGCAATTGGGGTCGTTGATACAGCGATAACCCTGGCGCAGAGCCGCATTCACGCCGACCACTTCGCGAGAGAATTCTAAATCTTTGGGTTGAACGTCCGGAAGGCGATCGGCTTGCTGTTGGGTGGTGATGACCGAGCCGGAAGGGACGTACTTGCCGGGGGGAATTTCGACGTTTTCGATCAGGACGTGCATCATCACGACGCACCCTGCTCCGACACGAGCGTTGAACACGGTCGAGCGAAAGCCAATGAAACTGCCGTCGCCTACGTAGGCGGGGCCGTGAATCAAGGCCATGTGGGTAATCGACGCATCTTTGCCGATCCAGACCGAGTAACGCTGGCCGTCGTCGCCGACCACACGCCCCTCTTCCAAGCCGTGAATCACTACGCCGTCTTGGACGTTGGTGCTTTCGCCGATGTGGAACGGTCGCCCTTCATCCGCGCGAATGGAAGTGCCCGGTGCAACCAGGACGTTCGCCCCGATGCGCACGTCGCCATTCACGTTCGAGAACGGATGCACGAATGCGGTATCGTCAACCCTAGGCTTGGCCAAATCCTGCGACCAAGGGGTAGGGGGAGCAGTTTTCAAAGGCATAGGGCAATCCTCTCGGCGCGCGGACGGGTAAGTTCGGCAACATCAAGCTCTGATAACGAGTGCAACCAGCGGGCGCAACGAGCCACAAAATGCGATCCGCCGTCCGCCAGAAACCCACGCGGGGACATTCAGTTCGAGCATCGATCGCCTCTAAAGCCGAACTAGCGACGCTGCTCGCTCTTGCTGTAAAGCCGTCCGCTCTCCACCGAAACCGTATCGATAATGCCGACGACGAGGGCGTCGAGGGGGGGCTGCTGGCGATCGACGTAAATTTGTCGAGCTGCACTGCCGCGACTGACCAACACCCATTCATCCACGCCGGCTCCGACGCTATCGGCGGCCACTTCGTACCCCGGCAGGAGCTCGCCTTTGGCATCGATAAACTGCAACATCAGCAGCTTCGATCCGCGCAGGCTCGGCTCCTTTTGGGTACTGACTACGGTGCCGATCACTCTGGCAATTTGCATGAGTTTCTAAACACTTGCACGAGTTAACAACGGCTTACGGGCGCAGCGAGCGGATGCCGTTGATGCTCTCGCGGAACTGCTCCACGTCCTCGGTGTAGCGGATGGGCAGGACGTACTCCAGGTTCTCGTGGGGACGAGCAATGATGTGCGTAGAGAGCACTTGACCGCCGTTCACGCGCTTCACCGACTCGGTGCCAGCCGCCACAGATGCCTGAACTTCCGACACGTCGCCGCGCACGATGACGGTGGTGCGGCCACTTCCGATTTTTTCGTAACCGACCAGCGTGACGCGAGCGGCTTTCACCATCGCATCAGCCGCTTCCACTACCGCGGGGAAGCCGAGGGTTTCAATCATTCCAACTGCGATCGCCATGATTCCATCTCCAATTGATGACAGAGTTACCTGCTGGCCGAGACCAGCTCGAATTGCTAATTGAGCAACTTAGTACGAGAACTGCTGAACGTCCTCGGTGTAGCGAATGGGTAGGACGTATTCCAGGTTCTCGTGAGGACGAGCGATGATGTGCGTCGACAGCAGCTCGCCGCCGTTCACGCGCTTGACCGACTCCATGCCAGCCGCGACCGAAGCTTGAACTTCCGACACGTCGCCGCGCACGATCACGGTCGTCCGACCGCTACCAATTTTCTCGTAACCAACCAACGTGACGCGGGCGGCCTTCACCATCGCATCAGCCGCTTCCACCACAGCCGGGAAGCCCTTGGTTTCGATCATTCCAACCGCAATGGGCATAATTGCTCTCCTGAAAGACCTATCCGTTGCAAAACTAAGAGGGCAATGCGCGCAAATTTTATCGAGAAATTCACGAGTAAAAACAGATTGAAAGCCGCTTTGACAGATGGAAAACGAGTTCCAACCTACCGCCCAGTTCTAAGAATACGCAGGGAGTGTAGCTCTTGACAATATAAGCTTCAATTATTATCTCAAATCCAACTAATAACTTTAGGTTATATTTGCCAGTATGGATTCGATCGCGTTCTCTCTATCTGCAGGCTGGGGCTTGAGGCGAGAAACGCTGTCTAGACTCTCGATCGAGTCACACAGGAACGCGATCGTTTGTCAAACGAAGACAGGTAGCCATCTCTAGTTGCTTCCGACGAGCGTGCCAAGGCAGAGCCAGTAGAGATGCGGGAATCAACAACGCATCGAATCGCGCGATCGCGTTGCTCCAGGTAAAACGTCTGACTCTACTAATAAAGAGTTAACTCATATCTTAAAACCGCGAGTTTTTAACAATAAGTTGAAAATAATATAAAAAATACAAAGCAAGCCGTCGAGCTGCGCGTGTTGCGGCGATCGCAACTCGATAACGATTCGGTGCGGGACGGAGGCGGACGAGCTGAGATAATGCGGGAACGCGAGCTGCCGAGGGTGCGATCGAATCTATGTCCCATGTGTTTACCCAGTTGGGGTGGTGTCTGCCGCTGTACAACCTGTTTGGCGCTGCGATTACCCTGCCGTGGGCCTCGTCCAAAGTCTCGAAGACGGGGTTTCGGTTTGCAGGGTATGTCAACGCTATTTTGACGACCCTCGCTCTGGGGCACGCGATCGCGATCTTCCTCGAACTGCAGGGGGAAGTCGCTCAGTACTTAACCATTCCGTGGCTGCAACTCGTCAATCTCGATCTGTCGTTCACCCTGCGGTTTTCCACGACGACGATGGGGGCGACGATTTTCATTGCGGGTTTGAGTTTGATGGCTCAGTTTTTCACGCTGGGCTACATGGAAAAAGACTCGTCGATGGCGCGGTTCTTCGCGTTGGTGGCGTTTTTTGAAGCGGCGATTACCAGCGTTGCCCTCAGTAACTCGCTGCTGTTCAGCTACGCGCTGCTGGAAGTGTTGACGCTGTCCACCTATTTGCTGGTGGGCTTTTGGTACGCGCAACCGCTGGTGGTGCGGGCGGCTCGCGATGCATTTTTAACCAAGCGCACGGGAGATTTGATTTTGTTTATGGGGGTCGTCGCTCTCTCCACGCTAGCGGGCAGTTTGGAGTTTACAGACCTGTACGAATGGTCGCAGACGGCATCGCTTTCACCCCTAACGGCCACCCTGCTCGGTCTGGCGCTGATTGCGGGACCGATCGGGAAATGCGCGCAGTTCCCTTTGCACCTGTGGCTCGACGAGGCGATGGAAGGCCCCAGTCCGGCTTCAATTCTGCGGAATTCGATGGTGGTAACGACGGGGGCGTTCATTCTGATCCAGCTTCAGCCCGTGCTCGCCCTTTCGCCGATCGCGTCTGGCGTGCTGGTGGTGTTGGGGGCGATGACGGCGATCGGGGCTTCTCTGGTAGCGATCGCGCAAATCGACATCAAACGCGCTCTCTCGCACACTACGAGCGCGTATCTGGGATTAGTGTTCGTGGCGGTTGGTTTGCAGGCCACGAATGCGGCGTTGCTGTTGCTGTTGGCGCACGGGATTGCCAAGGCACTCTTGTTCACGGGGGTGGGGGCGATCGTCTTTACGACTAATTCTCAGAATTTGACCGAAATGGGCGGTATCGGCAGCCGCATGCCCTCGACGCTTATCGCGTTCGTGGTCGGGACAATCGGTATGGTGGCGTTTTTGCCCTCGGGTGCGTTCTGGGCAATGAGCGACTGGGGCAGTTTGGTTAGCGTTCTGAACCCGTATTTGGTTGGGGTCGGACTCGTGACAAATGGGCTGACCGCGTTCGGATTGGCTCGCATTATCGGCCTTATTTTTGCGGGGGAGCGTCAGGAGAAAACCCGCCGCACGCCGGAAGTGCATTGGCCGATGGTGATACCGCAGATGGTGCTAGCGATCGTCGTGATCCTATTGCCCGTGATGATTTTGGAGACGGGAGCCTTTCCGTTTTGGGCATCGCTCGACTGGGGGTTGGCAACCGCGTTCTGTACGACGGGAGGGGTAGGGCTCGGCCTCGGGGGGGCGATGTACATCTGGGGGCTGAGCGATCGCCCCGTCAAACTGCCCGCGGCTTCTGTGCAAGACCTGCTCTCCTACGACTTTTACATCGATCGCATCTATCGCGTGACCGTGGTGTTCGTGGTGGGGGGCTTGGCGAAGATCGGGGCTTGGCTCGATCGCTACGTGATCGATGGATTTGTCAATTTAGTCGGCATTACAACGCTGTTCGGTGGCGAAAGCTTGAAGTACAGCAATTTTGGCAAGCTGCAACTCTACGTGTTGACCATTTTGGTGGTGTTGGGCTTGCTCAGTATCGTCATGGGATGGCCGCTATCCGCTACGGTGATGCAAGCTCGGTGAGATTGATAGGATGTTGAGCGCTTTAATTTGGATTCCAATTCTCGGAGCGGCTTGGCTGGGGCTGTGGCCTCAGGAGGTGAGTCGGGAGCGCACTCGGTGGGGGGCATTGGCGATCGCGATCGCGATGTTTATCTGGTCGGTGCTGTTGGCTGCTCGCTTCGATCTCGCCAGTTCCGAGCTGCAATATCAAGAAATCTTGACATGGATCCCGCAGTTGGGCTTGTCGTACTCGCTGGGGGTGGACGGCTTATCGATGCCGCTGCTGGTATTGAACGGCTTGCTGACCGGGATTGCTATTTACGCCACGCCGCCCACCGTGAAGCGACATCGGCTGTATTTTTCACTGATGCTGCTGCTCAACGCTGGGGTGGCGGGGGCGTTTCTGACGCAGAACCTGCTGCTCTTTTTCATTTTTTACGAGTTGGAGCTCTTGCCTCTTTATCTGCTCGTCG
>JBCBTL010000252.1:0-4940 GCA_039818705.1 Cyanobacteria bacterium J06639_1 | reverse complement strand
TTCGGCTTCGCTGTCGGCTTGCAGAGTCAGCGTTACGTGTTTGCCGATGCGCACCTGCTGCACGTCTTCGTAACCCAACTGGTGCAGGCTCGATTCCACCGCTGTCCCCGCCGGATCGAGTACCGACGGTCGCAGACCGATGACGATTTTGGCAGAATATTCCATACAATCCGAGGTGGAGCGTCACGTACAGTATCCGATACGTCGGACATCTTTGCTGACCTCGCACCTTACCCTGGAGCCTAGCTGATGAATCCTACGCGCGTGTGGGCGATCGCGCACAACGTCTTTCGAGAAACCATCCGCGATCGCGTGTTGTACTTAATTCTGCTGTTCGCGATCGTGATGGTGGGGGCTGTCTTGTTTATCCCCACCGTGGCGAACGGTGCTGAAGACAAAATTATTTTGGATTTGGGACTGGCAGGGATCAATGTCATTGGGTTGATCGTGGCGGTGTTCGTCGGCACGGGGTTGGTGAATAAAGAAATCGACAAACGCACCATTTATTTATTGGTGGCAAAGCCAATTGCTCGTGCCGAGCTGGTGGTGGGCAAACACTTTGGCATGGCGGCAGTACTATCCGTTTTGTTAACTGCGATGACGGCTCTATTCTTCGGTCTTGCGGTCTTGCAACAAGGGGCAGCGTTACCGTGGGGGGCGCTGGTGCTGTCCGTGATTTTCATGTTTTTAGAATTAATGGTGATCGTTGCAGCGGCATTAATGTTTGGAGTGTTCACGTCTTCGATTTTGGCGACGATCTACACCATTGCGTTCTACATCATCGGTCACCTCGCTGACGATTTGAGGAAACTGGGTGAAATCGCTCAAAACCCTGCACTGGGTAAATTGATGAATGCTATTTATCTCGTTCTGCCAGATCTAGAGCAGCTCAATCTCAAAAACGGCGCTGTCTACAATCAGCTCCCTGCATTGATAGATATGAGTCGAGGTGCTGCGTGGGGGTTGGCTTATACAGGGCTTTTGCTTTGTATCGCCACGTTCGTGTTTTCGCGCCGTCAGTTTTAGGGCGATCGCCTTTTGCAGGCACAACACAACGGCATTCATCACAGTCTGGGACGGGGCGGTGCTCCGGTAAGCTAAGGACGACTGCGCCCGCTTAGGTTGAATTCATGGATTGCTTCGTCTACCACGCTCCCGAGTTGACCCCCGATTTATCTGTCAAACCCGAGGGGGATGTGCCTGTCGATTGCGCGATCGTTGTAGACGTGTTGCGAGCCACTACTACGATCGCCACTGCGCTCACCTCCAGAGCTGAAGCTATCCAAGCCTTCGCGGATTTAGACCGCCTCAAAGCTGCTGGCGAAGCCTGGGATGCCAATCTGCGCATCTTGTCTGGCGAGCGCGGCGGCGATAAGGTGGCTGGGTTCGATTTAGGCAATTCGCCACTCGACTACACGCCCGGTCGCGTGGAGGGCAAGCGGATTTTTATGAGTACCACCAACGGCACGCGCGCACTCCAGCGCGTTCAGTACGCCCCCGTTCTGTTGACGGCAGCATTGGTGAACGTAGATGCCGTCGTAAAAAGTGTTGTAGAGCACCAGTTCAACTCGCTTTGGATCGTGAATTCTGGCTGGCAAGGGGATTATTCGCTGGAAGATACGGTGTGCTCGGGAGCTATTTTGCATCAGCTTCAAAGTGCAGGAGTTGACGTAACGGCGGGAAATGACGAGGCGATCGCCGCCATTGCTCTCTACAAAACCTGGAGTGATGACTTGCTAGAACTACTTCGCCAAGCCAGCCACGGCCAGCGGTTGTTGCGACTCCATAAAGATTCCGATTTGGAGTACTGCGCGGCACTCAGCACTCTCGATATCGTTCCGTATCAGAGCGATTTAGGGGTGTTAGTGGCTTGAACGAGAGGCGATCGCCGGTGAGCAGTTCCACAGTTCGTGACTCGAACCCTACACTACCTGGGCATACTATGTTGAATTAGTCGCCTTGATGGCGATTCGCGAGTTCTAAACTGCTGTCACGTTGCGCGCAGTATGGTTGGCGAGCCTTTTCCCGATGACTCTCGGCGCGTCGCTTCGGATGGCGAAAGTCTGGGGGGCGATCGCCTTTCCTCTGGAGCTCCGGACTTCGCGCTGGAAGCGTCATTTTTCCGCAATATGTTCGAGAACTCGCCGGAGGGCATGTTTCAAACTGCTCCTGACGGTCGCTTTTTGCGAGTGAATCCTGCCTTGGCGCGCCTTTACGGCTACGAGTCCCCAGCACAGTTAATCGCTCAGCTTCGAGACGCGCGCCAGCTCTACGTTTGCCCGCAACAGCGCGACGAACTCAATCGGGTGTTGTCCGAGCGCGGTTCCGCACTCGATTTCGAGTCGGAAGTGTATCGGCGAGACGGCAGCACGGTTTGGATTTCGGAGACGACCCGAGCGGTTTGGGATCGGGACGGTCAGTTGCTGTACTACGAAGGCATCGTGCAGGACATTAGCGATCGCCGCCAGACACTCGCGACGCTGCAAGCCACTGAAGCTCGCTACCGCACTCTGATCGATCGCGCCACTGATACAGTGCTGCTGCACGATTTGAGCGGCCGAATACTCGATGCCAATCCGCAAGCCTGCGAGAGTCTGGGCTACACCCGCGCAGAGTTACTTGCCCTCTCGATTCGCGACATCGAGGCGAACTACATTCCCGGCGCAGTGTGGGATGAGATGGAACCGGGAGTTCCCGTCACCGTGAGCGGCACCAATCGTCGTAAGGACGGTTCTACCTTCCCGGTTGAAATTCGATTGGGGAAATTCATCGAAGCTGACGGACGAGCCTCGATTGTGGCTCTGGTGCGCGACATTACCGATCGCCAAGCGGTCAAACTAGCTCTCGAACGCGCTTCATCTTTGTTGCGATCGACCTTAGAAGCGACGGCTGACGGCATTCTTGCAGTCGATACGGACGAGCGCATCGTGTTCTGGAATCAGCGCTATGCCGAGTTGTTCGATATCCCCGACTCGCTTTTGCAAGAAGGAGGGGACGATCGCGATCTCATTGCGTTTTTGCGCGATCGCGTGGTCGATCCGAGCGTCTTCGAGCGGATTGCGGAGAGTTCTTACAGCCAAATCGATACTGTCAACATCAGCACCCTAGAATTGAAAAACGGCAAGATTGTCGAGCGCCATTCCCATCCCCAAAACATTGGCGACACGTTGGTGGGAGCGGTCATCAGCTATCGGGACGTCACCCAGATGCACCTGGCACAGCGGGCGCTCCGCCAACAGAATCAGCGTCTCGAACGCGCCAAACACCAAGCTGAAGCTGCCAACCGTGCCAAAAGTGAATTTCTGGCGATGATGAGCCACGAAATTCGCACCCCCCTCAACGCCGTGATCGGTATGGCCGGGTTGCTGCTGGACGACACGTCACTCAATTTGAAGCAGTACGACTTCGTGGACACGATCCGCAGCAGCAGTGACGCTCTGCTCTCGATCATCAACGACATTCTCGATTTCTCGAAAATTGAATCCCGTCAGCTCGACTTGGAGGAGCACCCGTTCGAGCTGCGGGGCTGCGTGGAAAGCGCGATCGATCTGATTGCCCCACAGGCCGCCTCGAAGCACCTCGAATTGATGTACTCGATCGCTGCCGACGTGCCGCCTTCCATTCAGGGAGATTCCACCCGCCTGCGGCAAATCTTGGTCAATCTCCTCAGTAATGGCGTGAAGTTTACCCCTCAGGGTGAAGTCGTCCTGTCAGTGTCATTGAGTTCACATGCATCAACGCGATCGCCTGCATCAGCGCAGGCACTCGATCCCTTGTCTGACGCTGCGGAGCGATCTGACGACGCTAATACTGAAGCCGCGAAGGTCGAACTGCTCTTCGTGGTGCGCGATACGGGGATTGGCATCCCGCCCGATCGCATGGATCGCCTGTTCAAACCCTTCAGTCAGGTAGACGTGTCCACGACGCGCCAGTATGGCGGCACGGGGTTGGGACTCGCCATCAGCCACCGTTTGGCGGAACTGATGGACGGACGCATGTGGGTGGAGAGCGAAGTCGGTTGCGGCACTGCGTTTTCGTTCACGATTCAGGCTGAGGCGATCGCCGCCCCTCTGCCCAGCGACAGCATTCTTCCGCCCGTGCAGCTCTCAGGCAAGCGAGTGCTGATCGTTGACGATAATGCCACCAACCGCCAAATTCTCACCCTGCAAGTGCGATCGTGGGGGACGATTCCTCACGCGGTTTCATCCGGAGCCGAAGCGCTCGCCTGGCTGCGCGAAGGGCAAACGCTGCACCTCGCGATCCTAGACATGCAAATGCCGATGATGGATGGCATTACGCTAGCGCGCACGTTACGGCAACTGCCTGCCTATCGAGATTTGCCCCTCATCATGCTGAGTTCGATGGGCGCGTCTGCGTGCGAGCTTAAAGCCCGCGATATCAACTTTGCCGCCTATCTCACCAAGCCCGCCAAGCAGGCGTTACTGTGCGAAGCGATCGCCAATGCCCTCGGCGGCAGTCCTAGCGTGATGCGATCGCCGCCAGTCAGCGGTATCGATGCGGGTATGGCCGAACGCCTCCCCCTCAAATTGCTGTTGGCAGAGGACAATCCTGTAAACCAAAAAGTAGCGCTGAGACTGCTCGATCGGTTGGGCTACGATGCTGACGTGGCTGGAAACGGCGTGGAGGTGCTGGAGGCACTGCATCGTCAGTCGTACGATGTCATTTTGATGGACGTGCAGATGCCAGAAATGGATGGCTTGGAAGCCGCGCGTCGCATCAATCAGGAGTGGCAGACCCCTACAGATCGCCCTCGCATCATTGCTATGACCGCCAACGCCATGCAGGGCGACAAGGAGCGATGCCTAGCGGCAGGTATGGACGGATACATGAGCAAACCTTTTAAGATGGCCGAGCTAAAAGACACTTTACAAGAATACCTTCACGATCATTCTTAAAGGATATTTGGTCATCAACTCAAA
>JBCBTL010000251.1:0-4948 GCA_039818705.1 Cyanobacteria bacterium J06639_1 | reverse complement strand
TCGGGCTAGTGGCGATCGACGAACACACCCGCGAGCTGGCTCAGGTGCTCGGAGCGGCGGATGCGGCCTGTTATGCTGCCAAATAGCGCGGTCGCAATCGCATTCAGATTTACCAAACCGAAGATGCCGAACTGTCGCGGCAGCGGGGGGAGCGCATGTGGGCGACGCGCATCGAAAGCGCGCTAGAAGATAACCGTTTCGTGCTGTTCGCTCAAGACATCATGCCGATCGCGCGAGATATCCCGAACGAAAGTGCGTCGCCAGACTCAGACGCCTCTGCAATCAGTCACTCAGATACGAGCTACTCAGCAACGGGTCATCCTGACATTGCTGCGAACCACCTGGCAAGCCGACACCATCACTGCGAAATTTTGGTGCGCATGACAGATCGAGATGGCGCGATCGTGCCGCCAATGGCCTTCATTCCGGCTGCCGAACGTTACGGCCTCATGCCGCAGATCGATCGCTGGGTGGTGAAAGCATTTTTTCGCCAATATCGCGAGGTGTGCCCCCTCAGTACTCCGCACGGATGCGATCGCGTGTTTGCGATCAATCTGTCGGGCAAAAGTTTGAGCGACGAGTCATTTTTTCAATTTTTAGAACGCGAACTCACCCAATCAGACCTGAACCCCGAACATTTGTGCTTTGAAATCACCGAGACGGCTGCGATCGCTAATCTAAGCGCAGCGACGGAGTTCATTCACAAACTCAAACAGCTCGGCTGTAAGTTTGCCCTCGATGATTTCGGCTGTGGTATGAGTTCGTTTTCGTACCTGAAAAGGCTGCCAGTGGATTATTTGAAAATAGACGGTAGCTTTATCAAAAGCATCGACCGCGACCCGATCGATCGCGTGATGGTGGAAAGCTTTATTCAAATCGCTCGCGTTCTCGGCATTCAAACGATTGCCGAATTCGTTGAGAACGAGGGGATTTTGGCGATTCTGACCGAACTCGGTGCCGACTTCGCCCAAGGCTATGGCATTGGCAAACCCGCGCCGCTGAAGTTCGCCCGCCTGAACTCGCATCTGCCCGTCCTGTCACCCGCCCGAGCCGAGCGCGCCAGCATTCCCCAAACGGTATCTCTCACCAGCAACCGTCATCGCTCTGCATTCGAGGGAGGATGAGAGTCGTCTCGGTTTTCAGGCTCGACGGTGCAGCGCTCGCGCGAGGCGAGCTGCAAGCGATGCAGCCCCTGAGTGAGCCATTGAGCCGCTAGTGCTTGCCCCCCAAATCCGAACGCCACCCCCGCCCCCAGCGCGATCGCCGCATATCCATGAGGCATCCAGGCCGTCAATCGTCCGATGAAAGGTGTTAGCGCCGCAGTCACGATCGTTCGCGAACTTACTTTGGCTCGCGTCCGTCAGGTGTCTCTCGGTATATCCGATGTCCCTGCAGGACAAGAGAGTGCGCTGCGGACGAGAGTACGTTAGGCATAACTCGGATGGCAGTTCCCACGCCTCAACCTAAAGTTAATGCCGGATCGCTACAGAGTTACCGGAGATTCGACGTAAACGGTGGGGTCGTCAGTGGTAAAGCCGATGTTTTGGGTTTCGAGTTTTTGGGCGATCGCCTTATTCGCCAGTTCTAGCAGTCGCTTGCGTAAGGCGATCGAACTTTCACTAGAGCCGAGAATGAAAAAGGTGATGCGAGCGCGCTCGTATTTCTCGGCATCTTTGGGCGTAAACGCTACGTTCGTACTGCCCGGATCGATGCCGAATACCGAATTCGTACTTTCAGAAATCACCTGTTTGACCAGTGCCGATTCGCGCCGGTCGATCGCCTTCGTGAAATTCAAATAGAGCATCACCATCACTTTCTTCGCGCGGGTGACGTTTTCGATTTCCATCGACACTAAATTCGAGTTCGGAATAATCAGCAGCGTACTTTTCGCGGGAGTGCGGATTTTCGTCGATCGCAATCCAATCGACTCTACCCGTCCGAGCTGACCGTTTGCCAAGCGAATGTACTCGCCGGGAACGAAAGGGCGATCGAGATACAGCACGATTGTACTGAGAAGCTGTTCGAGAATTTTTTGGGCGGCAAACGCCACCGCCAAACCGCTCAACCCCAGACTAGCCAGCAAGCCGACGAGGTTGAACTGTTGGCTTTGGGCGAATGCTAGAGCTGCGATGAAGCCGATGACAATATTGACGAACGTCTCGAACACCAGCAACAGGTCGTCCACTTGCCGACCGGAACGCCGAAATAAATCGATGCCGTAAATGCGCACCACCTGCCGGAAAATCCGCGAACACGCCCAGGCCACCGTCGCGATCGCCATCAAAGTCACGAACGGATTGAGAAAAGCGTGCAGTCTGGAATATTTCTCCTCAATCCATACAAACGACAGCGAAATTAAGACAAACGTTCCCGCCAGTCGAATCGAGCCCGCAATCGACTCAGTCAGAGTGTCATAAACATTGAGCGTAGATTTTGATGAAAACCGAGCTGTGAAATAGCGAATGATGCGCGGTAGCGATCGCCCCAAAATAATTGACAGTAAAATCGAAACAGAGAAGATGAACAAAATCGGAAATCGCGCGAGACTTTCCACGATCGCCCGCAGCTCTAAAAGGTCGAGAATTTGCGCTAGCGACATCAGTTCGGGCAGCTATACGGCAATCGGCGAGTCAATGTATACGGTAGATTCCTCAGTGGTAAAGGGCAGATTATAGGTTTGCAAACGCTCAGCGATCGCCTGATTCGCCAAGTCGAGCACTTGCACCCGCAAATCCATCGATACCGCCCCCGTGCCCAAAATGAAAAACGTAATCCGAGCGTCGGTAGTGTTGCGCGCGTCTCCATCGGAAAACGTCACGTCTGTATTGCGAGAATCGAGGCCGAAAATGGTCTTCGTACTCTCTGCCACCACCTGTTGCACCAGCGCCCGTTCTTCTTCGCCCAGACTCTGCAAGAAGGTGAAATGAACGATCGCCATCATCTTTTTCGCCCCGGTGAAATTCTCCACCGCCACTTGCGTCAACCCTGAGTTAGGAATCACTACCAGCGTGCCTTTGCCCGAAGTACGAATTTTCGTCGATCGCCAACCAATCGACTCCACCCGCCCGAAAGTGCCGTCCGGCAGACCGATGTAATCGTCTTCGACAAATGGGCGATCGACGTACAGGACGACTCCCCCCAAAAACTGCTCTAGGGTTTTCTGGGCAGCAAACGCGATCGCCAGTCCGCCAATTCCCAATCCGGCAAACAGGCTGAGAACGTTAATGTGATGAACTTCTAGAAAGATGATGAGAACGGCAACGTAAATTCCCAAACCGACGGCAAATTTAACCAGAACAAGCAGTTCGCTATTGAGCTTTTCACTTTTTTTGAATCGAGACGAAAGATAAGAACTCTGAAAATAAAACTGAAAAATTCGATACAGTAGCGTGCCCAAACAAATTGCCAATGCCAGACCCAAGTACAGCTCCAAGCCGCCTACCGCTGGAATGCGAGTTGCGAGGATTAGGGCAACGACATCAATGGCAAGCAGATATCCCGTCGTGCGCACTAGCCCTTGCTTGGGGGCGATCGCTTCGTCGTAAATCTCACGAATCTGCGGCCACCGCTGTCGCAGCACCCGTACCAATGCCAACAGCCCCGACACCGCTAGCAGCGTCGCCGCGATCGTCGCTAAGATGACGACCTGGACTTGCAAATCGGGCGATATCGACCTGCCGAAAACCAAATCGGGGTTATCCAACACGAATTCACCTCAAAAGTGCAGCGAAGGCAGTTCGGATCGTACTTGAAATCCTTAAAAACGCGACAGGCAGGAGTTTGAATGAACGCGATCGCCAAAATCTTAGCAGCTGCACTGAACTCCTTCGCAATCGCCGGAGCAATAGTTCTAGTGGTGGCGGGAGCGATCGCTTCACCACTCCAAGCCGAACCCGAACGACCGCCCCAACCCAAACCTGCTCCCTCGCTATTCCCCGAATCGACTGCGACCGAATCGTCCCCCTTTGCAATGCCAGTGCTAAGCGAACCGCCGTGATCGCCTTTGCAAGCCCTCGACGATGCTGCCCGTACCAACGAAGACGCTACGCGCGCCTCCCACACCTTTGCCCGCTACGTCAGCTCGCCCTCAAATGCACCCGCCAGTCCCACTCCGAGCAGCATTGAGTCGGCACAGAACTGAGATTCAAAGCCATCATTTCCACAGAATTCAAAACTCGCGATCGCACTTTCGGATGATGTCAAATTCTCTCGAACGGTCGAAGCGATCGCCCCGCACAACATTTCATAGTGAAGTATCGGCGGTGTTGCCAAATGCAGCGCCGAGTTGACAGTGAACTAAGGAGATAACGTGGTTATTCAACCCTCTAAATCGCGAATAAATGTTTTGACGGGCGGCTTGGTCGGAGCGATCGTCAGCGCAGCAGTTTTCGGCACGACTGCTCCCCCCGCCCTCGCCCAGCGCATCCTCAACCCCAATCCAGCTCAGGGCGCGCAATCAGTCGGCACGCAACCCGCAATCTCAGCTAGTTTTGAAGCCCTCAACGGTGTCGACGTGCAGCCCGACACCATGCGCGTCCTGCTCGATGGCGAAGACGTGAGCGATCGCGCCGTCATCAACTCTGACTTTTTCAGCTACCGCCCCTCAAGTCCGCTCGCGCCAGGATCGCACCAAATCGTTCTGGAGTACGAAAACACCCGAGGCGTACCGCAGCGAGCGAGCTGGAATTTTAACGTCAGTTCTCCGTCTCGTACCGCGATCGATTCGGTGACCCACAATGGCAACAACCGTCCGTTGGGATCGGGCGAAGTGCTGCTCGCCACCGTAACGGGCACGCCCAACAGCGATGTCGTGCTTTATCTGGTGCAGGACGGCCAGCGCGTCCAAACCTTAACGACTGAAGAAGTCTCCTCAGGAACCTACGTTGCAAACGTATTGGTAGAAGCCAAAGACGCTACCCGCGAAGGCATTCTCGTTTCGCGCCTAGAA
>JBCBTL010000250.1:0-4949 GCA_039818705.1 Cyanobacteria bacterium J06639_1 | reverse complement strand
GAGCGCGACGCAGCGGGCTGACGTAGGCGCGATCGATCTGCACGTCTTCGAGAGCTTTCTGCACGCAGTTCGCTTGTTCGATACCGCGCGGCGTGAGTTCGGAGCGATCGAGGCGACCCTGAATGCGTTTTTCGATGTTGTAGGTACTCTCGCCGTGGCGGACGACAACCACCCGAATAGCCGAACTCATACGCGTGTCTCCCGATCGCGAATTCCAGCCGAGACAGGCCATACGCGACCGCATCTCGCAAAACACAGAGATTTTAACGCGCGCCCTGACGCTTCATTCGGTTTATCGAGAATCAATTCGATCGCGAAACCACTGCCCGCACTAAAGATACCTGGTCGGACTGAGCGCGATCGCCTCCAGAAGCTCGGTCGAATTTGATACCATCAACCTAATCACAGCGCGGCTCGTTTGACGCTATCTCAATTCGCCGCTTTTGCATCCCAAGCGCCAACCCCTGTTGATGGTTTATCGAGAGCTAACATGCTTACTCCTTCCGGCATTCTCGTCCTGCTCGTTCTGTTAGGCATTGCGGTCTACTTCCTTGCAAACGGCGAGCGCAGCAACCTCGATCGCGACTTGATCCAAGCGGCGGGCGGCGACAAAAAGCTGGCCAAACGGATGATCGAACGAGCCAAACTGAAATATCCCGATAAGTCTGAGAGCTGGTATGTCGAAAAAGTGATTTACGACTTGGGGCGCGATCGCGGCGTGGTCAAAACTCGCGGCGGGAAACGCGTGAGTCTGGGACGTAACAAGCGCGAAGTGCGCGATAACCTGCTGATGTTTGGAGCTGTTTTGTGGGTGGCAAATCTGCTCAGCAGAACGTTCGATAGCTTTTTTCACTAGCCCCGCGCCATCAATCGCCCCATGTTAGGAATCCCCCCGCGTCATGAACACTCCGGGGCTACGAACTCGCGATCGCGTCCCTACGCCCGAGCGCGGGACTCATTCTAAAAATTCTAGGAAAGGTGCCGGTCTCACTTTGAAAAGACCTTAGACTCATTTCACTCGGGTCTGCCCGCAGCGGAACGAGGCTGAAACGCGCTGTGGCGGGAGGTTTGCTCGCACCACGCTGGACGACAAATCCTGAAGGAGTCTGAACATAATGGCAGTGTATGAAGTTCGATTGGTGAACGAGGCCGAAGGGCTAGACACCGTTATTGAGGTGGATGAAGACGAATACGTTTTGGACGCTGCCGAATTTGAAGAAATTCCCCTACCTTTTAGCTGCCGCTCGGGCATGTGCTCGTCCTGCACGGGTCGCGTGATTGAAGGCGATGTCGATGACTCGGCTGGCAACCCCGATATGTTCTTCAACAAGAGCCAAAGGGCGGCTGGGTTGCGTTTGCTGTGCATCGGTCGCCCCAAAGGCAACTGCGTTATCGAAACTCACATGGAGGCAAAGATCGCTGAATTCTAAAGCGATCGCCTGAAACTCGCGGGCAGGAGCCACTTAAGCTCTTGTTATCGAGCTTTCACTCCCCGATTGTGAAATGCGAACTGGCGTGCTGCGGCGCGCCTTTTTTTGCGTTGAAGCGACCCAAATGCCAGAAAACGAGGGCGATCGCATCCCACTCAACGCGGCGTGACAGACCCCGTCGGAACCATTTCAACTCCCGCGCGATCCCCTGCGATCCCAAATCGATCCCGAAGTCTTGACCAATCTTAAAGATCCAGTCATCATGAGGGTGTTCTCAGCGATCCCGAAGCGATCCCGACTGCGGTCGGATGGTTCGAGGTCGTGCGGTTGAGGGGCTTCGCGATCGTGGCAGCAATGCCGTTTCGGATACCGAGGTCGGGTCGCCTGTGCTAGAGGCCGAGCTGAGGACATCTGCTCCCCCATTAGGTTCGCACGAAACCGCCATGAGCAAAGAACGTCCCCCCCTTGAGCAGCTCACGTTGCGTCAGTTGCGACGGTTGGCTTCGGAGTATTCTGTCTCCCGCTACAGTCGCATGCGCAAGGTCGAGCTGATCGCTGCGATCCGCGCAGCCGAGTCGAAGGCCAATATCGCACCTCAACGTCAATCACCAGGTCCCGAGGGTAAAGAAACTGTGGAAGGTAAGAAATTTCATGCTGGCGGCGTTCAAGACCCCGTTCAGTTGGCTGATGTCGATCGCGATTTGGGCGAGTTGCCCGGCGGCTATGGTGCCAGTCGCATCGTGATGCTGCCCCGCGATCCACAGTGGGCATTCATCTATTGGGATGTCCCCAACGATCGTAAGGAGGACATGCGTCGTCAGGGCGGTCAGCAGCTCGCACTGCGCGTGTTCGACGTGACCGATCGCGATTTCAACACCCAGGGCTACAACAGTCTGCAGGAGTACCCCATCGACGAGCTGGCTCGCGACTGGTACTTGCCCATCAACGTGAGCGATCGCTCTTACATTGTCGAAATCGGTTACCGCTGCAACGACGGTCGTTGGCTGGTGGCGGCTCAGTCTGCTGCCGTGCGCGTTCCTCCTACCTATCCATCCGATTGGTTTGAAGAGCACTTTGCAACCGTGCCCTTCGACATGCCACTTCAAGACAAGACTCTGATGGAGCTGCAAGAGCCCGGCAAGCGCGCGGCTTTCGGCATTCCCACCTTCCGCGAAGGTGAGGTCAGCGACGAACTGTTCCGCCTAGCGGGCGGCATGGACAGCCAGCACGTCGCTGGTTCGCTGTTCGGCAGTCAGCATATGGTAGGCGAGCAAGCCCTTAGCTCCTTCGTCTTTCCTTCTGGCGCTGGCTTAGCGGCAGCGGCTGCTCCCGCACCCTGGATGGCATCGGGTTCCGGCTTGGGCATGTTCTCCGGCGCGTCGGAGGCCATGCCTCAGCGCTCTCGCAAGTTCTGGTTGGTGGCGGATGCCGAGCTGATCGTTTACGGTGCCACCGAACCCGATGCAACGGTGACCATTGGCGGTCGTCAGATCGAGCTGAGCCCCGACGGCACCTTCCGCTTCCACATGGCCTTCCCCGATGGCAACATCGACTTCCCCATCAAGGCTGTGGCGGCTGACGGCGAGCAAAACCGCGCGATTCACATGACCTTCGATCGCTCGACGCTCGAACGTCGCACCAACACCAAAGCAGAAGCCGTCGAAGAGATGTTCTAGAGCGTTTCTAAGACGCTTTTCGACCTTGTTTCGGTCGAGCAGTCAGTCGAGCGATCGCCCCACAGAGGTATGCTCTGTAATGCGCGTGGCCGACTGACTGCTTTTTTGTAGCGATTTTCGTAGCGATCGCGACTCGGCCCCTCGGCCTGTTGCTCACGTCTGGTTTGGAGTTTCGTTCATGTCTCAAGGTTATTTCGCTCTCGTCCTGCACGCACACCTGCCCTTCGTCCGCCACCCCGAGCAGGATTTCGTCCTCGAAGAAGACTGGCTGTTCGAGGCGATCGTCGAGACCTACGTGCCGCTCCTGTTGATGTTCGAGAGCCTGGAGCGAGACGGCATTAACTTCAAACTGACGATGTCGATGACGCCGCCGCTGGTGTCAATGCTGCGCGATCCCCTATTGCAAGAGCGGTTTGAAGAATATCTATCCAAATTAGAAGAATTAGCCGAGCTAGAAGCCGAGCGCAACGTGACTCACGGCCACGTTAAATATTTGGCCGAATATTATGTCGAAGAATTTAGCAAGGTTCGCGATGCGTGGGAGCGCTACGATCGCGATCTCGTCAAAGGTTTCAAGCATTTCCAAGACCAGGGCAATCTGGAAATCATCACCTGTGGCGCCACCCACGGCTACCTTCCCCTCATGCAGATGTACCCGCAGGCAGTGTGGGCGCAGCTCGAAGTGGCGTGTCAGCACTACGAAGACACCTTCGGCATGGCTCCGCGCGGGATCTGGCTGCCGGAATGCGCTTATTATCCTGGTTTGGAGCGCATGATCGCCGACGTGGGCTTGCGCTACATGCTCACGGACGGTCACGGGGTACTGTACGCCAAGCCCCGTCCTCGTTTCGGCACTTACGCCCCCATCTTCACGGAAACGGGAGCGGCGGTCTTCGGACGCGACCACGAATCCTCGCAGCAGGTGTGGTCGGCAGAGGTGGGCTACCCCGGCGATCCCGTCTATCGCGAGTTCTATAAAGACTTGGGTTTCGAGGCCGATTACGAGTACATCAAGCCTTACATCATGCCCAACGGCCAGCGCAAGAACACGGGCATCAAGTACCACAAAATCACCGGACGCGGCCTCGATTTGGGCGAAAAGCAGCTTTACGACCCTTACTGGGCGCGGGAAAAAGCGGCGGAACACGCTCAGAACTTCATGTTCAATCGCGGCCAGCAAATCTCGCACCTCAACGGCATGATGGGTCGCCCCCCGATCGTCGTTGCCCCCTACGATGCCGAGCTGTTCGGTCACTGGTGGTATGAAGGCCCCTGGTTCATTGAATACCTGATTCGCAAGAGCTACTACGACCAAAACACCTTCACCATGACGCACCTAGCCGACTACCTGCGCGACAATCCGACGCAGCAGGTCTGTCAGCCCGCCCAGTCGAGCTGGGGGGCGCGTGGCTTCCACGAATACTGGCTCAACGATACCAATTCGTGGATTTATCCCCACCTCCACAAAGCAGCCGAGCGCATGATCGAACTCAGTCACCGGGAAGCGGAAGAAGAGGTCGAAGAGCGCGCCCTCAATCAAGCTGCTCGCGAATTGCTGCTCGCGCAATCCTCTGACTGGGCGTTCATTATGAAAACGGGCACGATGGTGCCTTACGCTGTGCGCCGCACGCGATCGCATTTACTCCGGTTCAATCACATCTACGAGAGCGTCAACGAAGGCAATCTCGATCCGAAGTGGCTGGAGAGCGTGGAATACATGGACAACATTTTCCCTAACCTCAACTACCGCTCTTACCGTCCGCTGTAGCGCGTCGGCGACCGAGTGACCGTGCGAAGAGTTCTGAGTTTTGTTGCCATCGCGATCGCCAGCCTGTCGGCGATC